>CALMNY010000192.1 GCA_937872125.1 uncultured Candidatus Competibacteraceae bacterium
ACGAAATGTTTCTCTATCGGCCCTACGACAAGGCGACCATCTGGGAACAGGCCAATGTGTTACGGCTGGGCGACCGTCTGCATACTGAAGTATTCCTGTGGGAGTGCATGGGGCTGACGCCGGCCTATGTTTACACTCTGCAACGGCAATGGATGCGCGACGATCTGGCCACGATTACCAACACCTACCCGGATCACGAGGATGTCCAGGGACCGGCGGGTTACAACATTCCCGAAGTGATGACCAACTTCATCCCGCACCGCGCGACCCTGCTGACCAGCGAGGAGCAGATGCTGCCGATCCTGCGCGACGCCGCCGCGCGGCTGGGCACGCGGCTCCGGACGGTCGGCTGGCTGGAAGCCGGCCTGCTGACGCCAGACGTACTGGCCCGGTTTCCCTACGAGGAGCATCCCTACAACATCGCGCTGGTGCTGGCGCTGGCCGAGGAGTTGGGCGTGGAACGGGACTACGCGCTCAAGGAAATGGCCGACCGGGTGGTGATGGACATCGGCGTGCTGAAAAAATATCCGCCGTCACGAGTGAACGGCCGGCTGCTGGAATTTATCAACGGCATGTCCGCCAATGAGCGCTTTGGCTGCCTGGCCAACTGGACGCGCATGGGCTTCGACCAGCAGGATCGCGATCAGGACCCAGGCGTCTGGATCACCACAGTAGTCAATAATCGCGCCGACCGCATTCCCCGCTCGCAGGTGTTCGCCAGCATCCTGGTGAATGATGTCAGCACCGACCGGCATTTCCTGATCGGCACCAATCTGGATGGCCTGCACGGCTACGTCCGCGAAGCCTGGCAACTGTATATCCGCAGTCTCAGCCTGTGGCCAGCCACAGCCAGCGCGGAGTCCGCCCAAAACATTTTGAAGCGACAGGCGCGCTGGCAACGCATTCCCACCGAGGAACGGCACCTCCACGAGCGGTTGACAGCCTTGTTGCGGGGAATCGGGATCACGGCGATTCCCGAGCCGCCACCGGCGTTCTGGCGCGACCCGGCGGCCTTGCGCGCCTACCTGACGGCGGCGGGCGTGGTGGCGCAGGGCGAGGACATCGCCACCCATCTGATCGAGGAGGGCCAGTGTTACGAGGATTATCGGGCGCTGGCCGAGCAGGTGGCGGCGGCTGATCCGACCCGGCGGCCGGCGCTGGAAACGGCGTTTCACGATCAGTTGTGGCGCTGGTTCGCCCGCAAACTGGTGGTGATCCGCGATCCGCACGCCAGCGGCGAGCAGATCATCGCCCGGATCGCGCAGGAAACGCCGCCGGGTCTGTTCAATCGCATCATGGGGATGCAGAACATCAAGGGACCGGGGCTGAATTTCGTCTACCGCTGGCAAGCGTGGCAAGCCTGCTACGCCGCCTGCGAACGGTTGAACGATCCCGATCCGGCGCTGGCGCAACAAGGGCTGCGGGAATTGGCTGGTTTGCAGGAGTTCGGCCAGTTGAGCGAACAGCGGTTGCGGGAAACACTCACCGCCGTTCGTCATCGCCCCATCGCGCAAAGTGAACACTTTCAGGCGGAACTGGCCTTAATCGAATCGCGGCTGAACCAAGCGGTGGCGGTGATCAAAACCCAATTGCAAACCAGCGTCAGCCGGCCCAACAGGCTGGCCCGGTTGCTCGGCGAGGTCGAGGCGTTTCTCGACGCCGGCGACGCGGTGAAGCGCCGCAAGCAGGCCGATCAGATTTACCGGGATTTGACAACCGAACGCATCAGCCACCAACGGGCCGCCCTGGAATTGCAGGCGCTCACCCAGCGCCAGAAAGGCGGCTGGCTCGAAAAGCGGGTTCGGTCCTGGCTGGCGACCCTGGGCGCCGATCAGAACGCAGCGTAACCAGTCAATTCATTCATGTGATAACCCTGAAAATTTGAAGTCTGGAGTAGAATTCGATGCCCGCTCCCCCTGCTATCCTGTTCGGCATTTTGTTCCTCTTCATCGCCGGTTGCGGCGGTGGCGGCAGTGGCGATGACAGTTCCCCCCCTTCGCCGACCGGCTACATCAGCGGCTTGGTGATTGATCTGGATGGGCATCCGGTTGGCAACGCTCAGGTTGTACTATCGGGCGTTTCCGCAACCACCGACGCGAATGGCCGTTTCAGTCTGGCGGCCCAGGCCCCTGGCTGGATCACGGTTCGCCACCCGCAATTTCTCGCGCGCACCCGGGCGGCGTTCCCGGAACAGCCAGTACTGGTTCGGTTGACGCCGGATGATGGGGAAACCATCGCGCTGCATTTCGTGGGCGACGCCATGTTTGGCCGCCGCTACTACGACCCGAACAGCGATGGCGATACCCGGGATGGTCTGATTCAAATGGGCGACGAGGCGCGCACCCAGGCGCAATTGTTGCGCTACATACAACCCTTGCTGGCCCGCGCCGATGTGACTGCCGTCAACATGGAGTCGCCCCTGATCAGCACGCCCTATTTCGATCCCAACCAGGCGCGTCCCCCCTACTTCCACCCGACCAAGGAATTCGTGTTCGCCAGCCATCCCAGCGCCGCATTTACGCTACGCGAGGCTGGTGTGGATGTGATTGATCTGGGCAACAACCATATGTACGACGTGCTGGAAACCGGCCTCGTCGAGACCAGGGCAACCTTGGAGGCGGCGGGTTATCCAATCGGCGCTGGCCAGTTTGGGGCCGGCAGCAATGAAACCGAGGCCTGGCGACCCGCTTTGCTGACTGTTCGCGGCGTGACCCTGGCCTTCATTGGCTGCACGGGCATTCCCGGCGACGATCAACCCATCAATTATGTAGCCGCCAGCGACAAGGGCGGCGCCGCCCGTTGCGCGGACAACCCCCTGCGTCAAGCTATTCAGTCCGCTCGCGCCCAGGCGGGTATCGTCATTGTGATGATCCACGGAGGAAACGAATACGGTCGCAACCCATCGCCCTTTGTTCAGGAACTGACCGCAACCGCCCGCACCGCCGGCGCAACCCTGATTATCAATCACCATCCCCACGTGGTCGGCGGCCTGAACTGGCAGGAGGGCGTCCTGACCGCCTGGACTCTGGGCAATTTCCTGTTCGATCAGGATGTTTGGCCGACCTTCGAATCCTATCTGCTGGCCGTGCATATCCGGCGTGGCCAGGTGGTCCGCGCCTATGTTGAACCGTTCATGATCGCCGACTATGTACCGCGCCCGGTTGTTGGCCCAACTGCGGAATTCGTCGCTCGTGGGGCCGCTGGTCGCGCTGCTGGACCGTTTCTAGTCGAGGATGGCGCAGCCGAAATAGATGTCGCTGGACGGGCCATCCAGCAGGAAGTTGCCGTATCGCTCGATGGCAGCGTGGAACCGGGTACGATTTATCGTCTGGAAAATGGCGGGTGGTTGACGACGGCTCAAAGCGCCGGCGCGGTCCTGCCCGGTCGGGACTTGCTCTGGACCGGATCGTTCGAGGACGAAACCGCCGACGATCAAACCAATCCAGGAGTGTTATGGGATTTGACCGGCAACGACCGGTTGATCGGCCCGGAATACGCCTATGAAGGGCAGGCCGGCGTGCGGCTGCGGCGGCTCTTCACGAACAACGAAGATATTATTTTGACTCACCAACACCGCATCCTGATCAAGCCCAACCAGAAACTGTCGGTGATCGGTCGGGCGCGCACCAACGGCAATGTCTCCCTGCAATTAAGCTGGTATCCCGATACTAAGGGTTCTTCCGCAACTCAAACCGTGATCCCCGATCTGGTGACCAGCGACAATACTTGGCGACCTTTCCGCACCGATGTGACCGCACCGAATTTCCCTGAAGTGGACGATTCCGAGAACCAGCTTCCTCTCAAACCGGCCGTGGGTTTGTTCCTGCGCCTGTCGCCACCGGGACGCGACCGGGCCACGGCGGATTTCGACAATATCCGGTTGATCGCCTGGGAAGAACCCGGAACGGCGCCCACCTTGCAGCACGATTATCTTCGCGTCACCGGATCGGTATCGGCCACTCTGCGGCGCGACGTGTTACCCGGCGCGGAAACCTGGACACCGCCGCCCGCCATCAAGGTCATGCCGTAGCGCGTCGCGCCCCGGTCGTGCATCATGCTTCCGTTCGCCTGGCCTCCATGCACCGCCGAACCACCCTGGATCGCCAGGCTTGCGATGGAAGCGCCAAGGTTCTCCCTCGCCATGCCAACGCCTCAACATCATGACCACCTTGTTGGAAACTCATAATCTGATCAAGCACTTTCGCGATGTAGATGCCGTGAACGGGATTGATTTGGCGCTGCCGGCCGGTTGCTGTTTTGGGCTGCTCGGCCCCAACGGCGCTGGCAAAACCACGACGGTCGAGTTGCTGGAAGGCATCCAGGAACCGACCAGCGGCCTGATCCGCTACCGGGGCGAGCCGCTCGGCCCCCGGTTCCGTCAGGACATCGGTATCATGTTCCAGTCCACAGCCTTGCAGGATTACGTGACTGGTCGCGAGAATCTGCGGATGTTCGGCAGTTTCTACCGCCGCACTCTGCCGGTCGCCGAACTGGTCGAAGCCTGCGCGCTGGGCGAATTCCTGGACCGCGACACCCGCAAGCTGTCGGGCGGTCAACGACAACGGTTACTGCTGGCTATCGCCCTGGTCAACGACCCGGAACTGATTTTTCTGGATGAGCCGACCACCGGTCTCGATCCGCAGGCCCGCCGCAATTTCTGGGAGCTGATCCACCGGATCAAGGCGCGTGGCAAAACCATCCTGCTGACTACGCACTACATGGAAGAGGCTTATCACCTGTGCGACGAGATCGCCATCATGGATCATGGCCGGATCATCGCGCAGGGCGCTCCGCGCGAGTTGCTGGCGGCGCATTTCGACGATGTGGTGCTGCAACTGCCGCTGGCGGATTTTCCCAATCCCGCGCCGCCGCTGGCGCTAACCGTGATGCGGGGGCGGGATGCGGTGGAGATTCTCACCCGCGATGTCAACGCCGCCATCCGGGAGCTGCTGGCGTGGAATATTTCGCTGGCGCGGCTGCAAATCCGGCCGCGCACCCTGGAAGATTTATTTTTGGAACTAACCGGGCGGGAGTTGCGGGCATGAATTTCCAGCGTTTCTGGGCCGTTTTTGTTTGCCGCAACTGGGAATTCCTGCGCGACCGCTCGACGCTGACCTGGAACCTGCTGTTTCCCATTTCTCTGATCGCTGGTTTCGCCGTTGCATTTTCCGGGCCGGGGCTGGCGCTGTACAAGGTGGGCGTACTGGGCGATGCCGCCAGCGGCGGCGGGGATGCGTTTTTCAAGACCCGTTACGTTCAGTTTATTCCCTTCGTTGACCTGCCCGCCGCTTTGCCCAAGGTCGAGCGCCATCAACTGGACATGCTGGTGGATCCGGTCGGGCGGCGCTACTGGATCAACGAGGAGTCGCCCAAGGGCTACGTGCTGGAGCGGGTGCTGCGCGGCGCTGACGCCCCGGCCACGTTCGACAAACAAACCGTGAGTGGACAGGTCATCCGTTATGTGGACTGGATTGCGCCGGGCATCCTGGCGATGAACATGATGTTCAGTTGTCTGTTCGGAGTCGGCTACGTCATCGTCCGTTACCGCAAAAGCGGGATGCTGAAGCGGTTGAAGGCGACGCCGCTGACGCCGCTGGAATTTCTGTCCGCCCAGGTCGTTTCGCGGCTCTGGCTGATTCTGGCGACTACTGCGCTGGTATTTGCAGGAACCGACTGGTTTATCGGCTTCCCGATGCACGGCTCCTATCTGGCCTTGGGCCTGGTGTTTTTGGTGGGGGCGATCAGCCTGATCAGCCTGGGATTAATCGTCGCCGCCCGCACCAACAGCGAGGAAGTCGCCGCCGGCTTACTGAACGCGCTCAGTTGGCCGATGACGTTTCTGTCGGGCGTCTGGTTTTCGCTGGAAGGCGTGCATCCGGTGCTGCAACAGTGCGCGCAACTGGCGCCGCTGACGCACATCATTGATGCGGCGCGGGCCATCATGATTGATGGCGCTGATCTGGCGGCGATTTCCGGGCATCTGCTGGTGCTGACCATGATGAGCATCGGCTTCATGGCGGTGGGGGCCTGGCGATTTCGGTGGGAGTAGGTCTGATGGGAAAAGGACTGCCAAGACTGCCATCCTTGCTGGAACGCAAACTCTACAAGACGGGGCAAACCTGATGTGCATTGTTGGAAAGCGGCCCAAAACCGATCCGCGCCACTTGGCGGTGAATATGTTGCGCGTATTCCGGCAACAACAGCGATGAATCGCGGAGAAAAAATTATCAGGGGATTTAACTCAACTTCCAGCAAAGGTGCTGGAATCCGGGTATTTGAATATGCGAGTCTTCAGACCATCGTGAATTGCCGAAATCAACTTGAAGCCTTATTTTGGCTTTGCAAGGATTCGGAGCGCGTTATGATAAAAAATGGGATGGCTGAATCCGATATTATGCGGCGTAAGACGGAAAAGCTCAAACAATGTCAGGAACTTCATCTGTTTGATTATAAAAAATTGAAGCAATCGCGCATATTGAATAGAGAAGCGCAAACCATTTGTCCCTTATGTCTTGAGGAAATATCCGGCGAAGGTTTCTTGAACCGCTTACAACAGGCTGAAGGCCGAGAAGTACCCGATCTCACGATAACACAATTAAATCTCTTCCATATTCAGGAGTTGCAAATCGGCGTATTCAATCACCGCCCATACAATTTGGGTTGGGGACACCACCATTGCAATGTCGTAGTAAGAGATGCAGGAATAGAACAAACACTGGATTGGATGGATGATGTGCTCGATAAAAATATTGATGGGGGTTATTTTACGCCTAAAAAAAGACCAAGCTGAGGAGTTCTCTTTTCCGGCCTTGCCGTAACAATATGAGATATATCACAATTTTTTTTCTATTTTATTGCCGATTTCCAATCGCGCCACCATTCGTGAAACCCAGACCGGATCAATCTCTATAGCAATGGCGCGTCGTCCAAGCTTCAACGCCGCAATCGCGGTGCTACCCGAACCGCCGAAGCAATCCAATACAATGTCACCAGGATAAGTAGTTGCCTGTACGGCATGTTCAAGGAGCGCCGCCGGCTTCTCGGCAGGGTGCTTGCCCCGATAAGGACGAACCGATGGAAAATTCCAGACATCCGTAAATTCTTTTGAGGAATCCATGATGAACGGACGAACGGCATCTTCATAGGGAAGTATGGATTCAATTTTACCGGTACTTAACAGAACCGCACAAACTTTTTCATATTGCTCCCGACTGGGAACATTGCGACCCGCTTCCCAGTTTGAAATCGTCCCACCATGGTTAATCCGACCGTACAAACCCGTTTTTTCAGCTAACTCATGCGCACTCATTCCTGCTTTGATTCGTATCTCCTTGAGATAATGGCCAAACGGAGAGCGGTGTAGATTTCCATCACTGGCCGGTTCGGCAAAAATAATGCGTTCGGTGTGTGGATACCATTGGCGTAAAGCCTCCTTTTTCATTTTCTGCTTCCATCCATCGAATCCGGGATCATTAGGTTTGGTCCAAACGATTTGCGAAAGGATATTGAAATCCTTGGAAAATATAACTTCCAGGCGGGCAGCCATCGAAGAGGCGCAGAAACAGAAAAGAGATCCATTGGACTTCAGTACACGACGCCACTCCATGGCGTATTGGGTCATCCATTCCAGATAATGCTTATCCTCCTCAAAAGCGGTGTCGCCATAAATATTCTGCTTTTTGGTTGAATGATAAGGCGGATCGGTCAAGATCAGTGAAATGCTTTGACCAGGAATTTGCCGAAGCAGCGCCAGGGAATCGCCTTCCACCAGCATCGCCTGCGTAGAGGACGCGCGAACGGATTCTCCAAGAGCTATTTCAATATTCTGAAAATCCAGTTTTCGATTACTCATAAAGTCTCACGATGATTTTTCTCTGTCTGGTCCCGATAAATCGGAATGTTCCAGCAAAGGCCAACGTGCTTTTAAATACTGTTCAACGGCATCACGAACCACCCACGCCATAGAGACTTTTTGGCGTTCGGCAATCCGCTCAAGCTCCAGATAGTGCTGTTCGGGAAAACTGACGGAGGCGCGCACTGTGCGTTCCGTAGCGGCTGTTGATGATGATGTGACTTTACGATTAGCCATAGCGGACATCCAAAGCTTTTACACCACTATACATCAAAATGATGAAAAATCCAACAGTTTCCCCAGGTCGGGGATGCGTGCCTAGCATTACCCGCCGTGCGCTGACTCGCGAGCTGCGTTGCAGCGAACCGCACCCCGCTGGGCGGGGTCAAACTCGCCGCTCGTCCCCTGCTCCCGGAGAATGCTCATGTCGTGGTTGCACCGTTCCATTCAGATACCTCGCCCGGAAGAGGCGCTGCCGGGCCGTTCCACACCGTTGCCCGCACCCACCCACCATTACGTCAACCATCATCCTCTGCAACCTCCCTTCCCCGCTGGTCTGGAACAAGCGTTGTTCGGCCTCGGCTGCTTCTGGGGCGCAGAACGGAAGTTCTGGACTCAGCCCGGGGTTTACAGCACTGCGGTCGGTTACGCGGGCGGTTTCACCCCCAATCCGACCTATGAAGAAGTGTGCAGCGGTCTGACCGGCCACGCCGAAGTGGTGTTGGTGGTGTTTGATCCCACCGTCGTCACCTACGCGCGCTTGCTCCAGGTATTCTGGGAAGCGCACGATCCGACTCAGGGAATGCGCCAGGGCAATGATGTCGGCACGCAATATCGCTCTGCGATCTACGTCTACGCTGCCATCCAGCGCGCCGCCGCCCTGGCCAGCCGGGACGCTTACCAACCGGCGTTGACCGCTGCCGGTTACGGGGCGATTACTACCGAAATTGCCGACGCGCCGCCGTTTTACTACGCCGAGGACTACCACCAGCAATATCTGGCCAAGAACCCCGGCGGCTATTGCGGGCTGGGCGGCGTCGGCGTCCGCTACCCGGAACGGGTGGCAGCGTAATGGTCGCCCCCTCCCCCACTGTCGTCCGTGAGCACCCTGGCGATACCGTAGAATGGACTTGGCGATTGCGTGGCCTGCTGGTCGGTACCGCAGTCGGCGATGCGCTGGGCTTGCCTGCTGAAGGCTTGTCCCGCCAGCGCGTGCACCGCCTGTACCGGGGCCGCTGGCGGCATCGGCTGCTTTTCGGGCGCGGCATGATCAGCGATGACACCGAGCACACCCTTTTTGTCGCCCAAAGCCTGCTGCGCCATCCCGATACGCCAGACCGATTCGCCCGGCGGCTGGGCTGGTGTTTGCGCGGCTGGTTGTTGACCCTGCCCGCCGGCATCGGTTTCGCCACCCTGCGGGCGATTCTCAAGCTGTGGCTGGGTTTCCCGCCCAGCCACAGCGGCGTCTGGTCTGCTGGCAATGGGCCGGCGATGCGGGTGGCGATCATCGGTGCGTTCTTCGCCCACCATCCAGACCAGCGGGCCACTTATGTCGCCGCTTCGACCCGTATCACCCACACCGATCCCAAGGCCCTGACCGGCGCGGCGGCTATCGCCGAACTGGCCGCCTGGATCGTGCGCGACCGGCTGACGCAACACCCGCCGCTGGAGCCGTTCCTCGCTCTCTTGCGCGCCTGTGGCCCGGACGACCGCGACTGGCAAGCCCTGACAGACGCCATCGAGCACGCCGCACGAGCACATCAAACCGTCGCGGAACTGGCGGAGCGGCTCGGATTAGAAAAGGGGGTCACGGGTTACATTTACCACACCGTTCCCATCGCGGCTTACGCCTGGTTTCGGCATGGCGGCGATTATCAGCACGCCTTGACGGCAGTGCTCGATTGCGGTGGCGATACCGATACGGTCGGCGCGATTGTCGGGGCGCTGGCGGGCGCGACAGTGGGGGAAGCAGGGATTCCGGAAGCTTGGCGGACGGGCGTCGCCGACTGGCCGCGCTCATTGCGGATCCTGGAAATGCTGGCCGACCGCCTGGCGGCAGTCGCATTGACCCATCAACCAGCCTCGGCGGTGCGCTATGGCTGGCCGGCGCTGCCCGTGCGCAATCTGGCGTTTCTGCTGATCGTGCTGGGGCACGGCTTTCGGCGGTTGTTGCCGCCGTACTGAGAGGCTATACCCAATCTCGATCCATGGACCCCACTTGTAGGTGATAACCCCTTGAAATCGCTTGACAGGAGACGAGAGGACTGAATGATGATGCGAACTTTGTTCCTCAGCTCCGATCCTGCTTCGCCGTCAGCAGCGCCTGCGCCAGATGCTGTGGCTGATCGGTGCCCAGCCGCAGACGTTGGCTCGATCTCAGGGTAATTTCCACCGCTTCCCAGCCCGAAACGTTGTACAGCCAGCCGTGCGGGGTGCGATGGATGCCCCAGCCATACAGCCACGAGTTACGCACCGGGCGGACAGCCACTATCTCGGCCAACGGAATTCGTTTACGGATCAACCCGATACCAAAGCGGAACGTCAGATATGTCCCATCAATCTCGACGGTGAGGGCGTAAAACAGCAGCGCCAAGATGCCCATCATGATCGGTCCACCGAGGATGAACACGGGATCATCGTAGGCAAGGCCCAAACCCAGCAACACCAAGCCTGCTGCCGCCAGCGATCTGACGACAACCGTCCCAAACTGGGTATGGCGATAACGCAAGGGAGTTAACACGGGATAACGCTCCAGCGTGCAGCGACCGCCCCCACAGGCTGCGCCCTCTCCCTGGACCATGGCGCCTGATTACACGGGCAACGGTGCAGTACGGGATACCACACGGTAAGAGACCATCCAAAAACCCCTCGCCCGCAGGCGGGCAAGGGGCAAGGGTAAGGGCCGTTGTTTAACCAGTTAACTCACCAGAGGCTGTCTGAAACCGCCTCCAGGAGCAATGGCCGACCCGCCAGATGAGTAAAGCTGTTCTTGTCTTAGCGGCAACTTATACCGCAGGCTCTGGGGCGCCAGCCGGGCTTAACCCCTGGAGCTCAGCCGCAGACCGCCGCTGATGAAATACACTTCGCCGGCGAGGGCTTCGTTACGATAGAGGTCGCTGACCAGTTGCGCGACTTCTTCAGGCTCGATCAAACGGCCGATAGGCACGTCTTTCAGGATAGTCTCCAGCGCCTTCTGGTCCATGCCCTTGACCATCGGCGTTCCGACGTAGCCCGGGGCCACGGCCACGCAACGAATCTGGCCGGAAAGACCGCGACGGAGAAACTCTGCGGTGATCACCTTGGGCATGACCGACATGGCGGCCTTGGTGGAGGAATAATTGATCTGGCCCGCCGTGCCCAGGGAGCCGGTGGAAGAAACCAGACAAATAAGTCCCTTGCACTTATTGTCAACCATACGTGCAGCGCATTCGCGCACGGTCAGAAATACGCCAGTCAGGTTGATATCAATGACCTTGGTGAAATCGCCCACTGACATCTTCCGCGAGACTTTACCGGTGGTCTTGTCCGGGGAAATCATCAGGCCATCCTTGATGATGCCGGCGAAGGGCGCCACCAGGTTGATCGCCCCAAATTTTTCGATAGCCGTATCAGCCAGCCTGCCGCAGTCATCCTCGTTGGTCACATTGCAGACCACCGTCGCTACTTCACCCCCGATAGCGGTGAGCGAAGCGGCGGCTTTTTCCAGAAGCTCCGCTTGCACGTCGCCAATGACCACCTTGCCGCCGTTCTTGACCCAGTGTTCAGCAATAGCGTATCCGATGCCGCCAGCGCCGCCGGTGACGACCGCTACCGAACCTTTGATTTCCAACATGTTATTTACCTCCTCGTGATTTTTTGATGACACAGGGTTCGCCCGATTGATGGGCGGCGTCTGTTCTTATGGGCGCCAGGCATTCACCGCTCGATGATCATCGCCGCTTGCTGGAACGATCTCCTCGGTCAAAATCCCGTCTGCGATGCCTGGACGGTGTCAGTATAGCTCAAGACTCCCAGCGCGTCCTGCTCCCGCCTGGTATACCACACCTAATGAAAGTGTTTTTACGGTCAACTTTTTGAAATACCTTAAAATACACCCACCCCCAACACCCTCGGCGGCTGGGTTGCCGGTCATCGCCCAAAGCTTTACGAATGAGGACACGGACGCCACGGATTCGCCGCGTTCGCGGTGCTGGTTAAACCGTAGAAGCGGGAGGGATTATGGCCGAACGCTCATGGCCGCCAGGAAGCCAGCCCAATGGGACAGGAAGCTGATTTGAACTCATGGCAGTCCAAATGATGGCTAACTGGGTACAGAACAGTACCCAAGATATGGCGTCCCCAAGGGGATTCGAACCCCTGTTACCGCCGTGAAAGGGCGGTGTCCTCGGCCTCTAGACGATGGGGACAAATGGCGGGAAAAAATAAACCGTCAAGTGTAATGACGGTTGGGTTTGGTGGAGCCAGACGGGATCGAACCGACGACCTCCTGCATGCCATGCAGGCGCTCTCCCAGCTGAGCTATGGCCCCGTTAACCGGAGACGCGCAATTTAAGAGATTGATGCGTTGTTGTCAACCTTTTCCAAGCTCACGATCCACGTGCTGGTTAATAAAACCAAGCGCCCGCTCAATCCGCGCCAAGGTTTTTCGTCGGCCTAGCAACTCCAGAGTCGTGTCTATGGGCGGCGATACTGCTGTACCACATACCGCCACCCGCAGCGGCTGGGCCACCTTGCCCAGCGCCAGGCCGCTCTCCTCTGCTACCCGGTTTACTGCCGCATGAATCGGCTCGGCCCGCCATTCCGGCAAGGCCGCCAAGGTATTGCTCAAAGTCTGCAAAGGCACCTGAGCGGCGGCGGTCAGATTCTTGCTGGCCGCCTTGGCGTCATAGCTCTCAAACTCGCGGTATAAAAAGCTGGCGGCCCGCGCCATGTCGTATAGGGTCTCAGACCGTTCAGCAAACGCCCTGACCACCTCGGGCAAGGCCGGTCCCTCGCTGGGATCAATCCCCAACTGGCCGATGTGCCAGCTCAGATGGCGAGCCACATGAACAGGATCGAGGGTTTTCAGATAATGCTTGTTCAGCCAGATCAGCTTGGAGGGATTGATCGCCGAGGCCGCCTTGTTGCACCCGTCGAGATCGAAAAATTCGATCATTTCATCCAGCGAGAAAATCTCCTGGTCGCCATGTGACCAGCCCAGCCGCACCAGGAAATTCAGCACCGCCTCCGGCAGATAACCCTGATCACGATACTCCATGACGCTGGCAGCGCCGTGGCGCTTGGACAGCTTCTGGCCATCCGGTCCCAGAATCATCGGCACGTGGGCGTAGTGGGGAACCGTCGCGCCGAGCGCCTTGAGGATGTTGATTTGCCGGGGCGTATTATTGATGTGGTCGTCGCCACGAATGACGTGGGTGATGTTCATGTCCATGTCGTCCACGACCACACAAAAATTGTAGGTCGGACTGCCGTCGGCGCGGGCGATGATCAGATCATCCAGTTCAGCGTTCTGAAACACGATGTTGCCGCGAATCAAATCCTCCACCACCACCTGGCCGTTTAGCGGATTCTTGAACCGCACTACCGGCTCTACGCCGGGGCGTGGTGGCCCCTGATAGTCGCGGTAGCGACCGTCATAACGCGGCTTTTCCTTGCGGGCCATCTGCTCGGCGCGCAATGCCTCCAGCTCCTCGCGGGTGCAGTAGCAATAGTAGGCGCTGCCATCCCGCAACAACTGGCGCAACACCTCCTGATAGCGGCCGAACCGCTGGGTCTGATAGAACGGCCCCTCGTCGTAATCCAGCCCCAGCCAGTTCATGCCTTCCAAAATGGCGTTCACCGCTTCAGGAGTCGAACGCTCCAGGTCGGTATCCTCGATACGTAGCACAAAGGGGCCACCATGCCGGCGAGCGTACAGCCAGGAAAACAGCGCGGTGCGCGCACCGCCAATATGCAGGTAGCCGGTAGGGCTGGGGGCGAAACGGGTCTTGACCATGTCGGCTTGTTTGGGATGCAGTTGAAAATCAATGATGTTATCCACGGAAAACACGGAAGGCACGGACGAAACCCCGGACTTCTTTTCATTTCCGTGTCTTCCGTGTCTTCCGTGGACAAGAAAAATTCTAGCTCTTCTTCGTCGGCTTGACCGGCCGCCGCCAGTTGGACACATCCTTGCGCGGGGCGCGGGTCAGGCACAGGCCGCCATCGGGTACGTCGCGGCTGACCGACGAACCCGCGCCCACAGTCGCGCCCTTGCCAATTCGCACCGGCGCCACCAGCGACGTGTTGGAGCCGATGAACGCGCCGTCACCAATCACCGTCTGGTGCTGGTCGGCGCCATCGTAATTGCAGGTGATGGTGCCTGCCCCGACGTTGACCTCCGCGCCGATTTCGGCATCACCGAGATAGGTCAGATGATTGACTTTGGACCCCAATCCGATCCGGGTCTTCTTGGTCTCGACAAAATTGCCGATATGCACACCCGCCGCCAGCAACGATCCAGGCCGCAGGCGGGCAAAGGGACCAATCTGAGCGCAGGATCCAATCTCCGTGCCTTCGATCCGACAATGCGACAGAATCTCGACATCGTCGCCGACCACCACGTCGCGCAGCACACAGAACGGCCCGATTCGCACCCGGTCGCCCAAGCGCACCGTACCCTCGAACACCACGTTGACATCAATCACCACATCCTTGCCGGTCGTCACCGTCCCTCGCACGTCTATCCGCGCCGGGTCCAGCAGGGTCGCACCCTCGCGCATCAACCGCTCCGCTTGCCGCCGCTGGTAAAACCGCTCCAGTTCGGCGAGTTGCTGGCGATCATTGACCCCCAGCACCTGCTCCGGTTCGGCCACCGTAAACGCCTCAACCGCTACCCCATCGCGCACCGCCAGCGCCACCACATCGGTCAGATAATATTCGCCTTGGGCATTCTTATTATCGAGTTCGGCTACACAGCCGCGCAGTTTCGCAGTCGCCACCGCCAGAATGCCGGTGTTGATCTCGTGCAAACGCCGTTCCTCGGCAGTCGCGTCCTTCTCCTCGACAATGCGACAGACCCGATCCCGCTCGTCGCGCACGATGCGGCCATAGCCACCGGGATCGGCCAGTTCGACCGTCAGCAGCGCCAGGCTGCCCTGCCGGGCCGCCGTCACCAACGGTTGCAAGGTTTCGGCGCGAATCAATGGCACGTCGCCGTACAGCACCAGCACCACACCGGCATCGTCGAGCAGCGGCAAGGTCTGCGCCACCGCATGCCCCGTTCCCAACTGTTCGGCCTGCTCCACCCACCGTACCCCCACCTCATTCGCGAAGGTGGTTCTGACCGCCTCGCCACCATGACCGTACACGACCAACCGGGCATGCGCCTCAAGTTCGCTGGCCGTCGCCAGTACGTGCGCCAGCAGCGGCTTGCCGCCCACCGGGTGCAATACCTTGGGCCAATCCGACGCCATTCTTTTACCCTTGCCGGCGGCAAGGATCACGACTGCAAGCTGCTGCATAACCGGTGCGCCTCTCTGAAAAATTTTCGTATGGTACCCAACCTTCTCCAATCCGGGCTTTGGGCCAGGCCGTTGCAATGGAGTTCCCGACCCT
>CALMNY010000193.1 GCA_937872125.1 uncultured Candidatus Competibacteraceae bacterium
CCGATGTTTTTGCCGAGCTCCGCGCTGGAAGCGCGGTAGTCCAGCACGTCATCAATCAACTGGAACGCCGTGCCCAGATGCTTGCCATACCGCCCCAGCGCCAGTTCTTCCTCCCGGGGCCGGCCCGCCAGCACCGCGCCCAGTTGCGCGGCGGCCTCGAACAGCTTGGCGGTCTTGCAGTAAATCACCGCCCTGTAGCGTTCTTCCGTGGTGTCGGGGTCGTGGCAGTTGAGCAACTGCATGACCTCGCCCTCGGCGATGGTGTTGGTGGTGTCGGCCAGGATTTCCATCACCCTCATGCTGCCGATGCCAACCATCATCTGAAATGAGCGGGAATAGAGAAAATCGCCGACCAGCACGCTGGCCTGGTTGCCCCAGATCGCATTCGCCGTCTCCCGCCCCCGGCGCAGGGTGGATTCGTCCACCACGTCGTCGTGCAGCAGGGTCGAGGTGTGGATGAACTCGATGATGGCGGCGGCGGCAATGTGGTCGTGGCCCCCATAGCCACAGGCGCGCGCCGCCAACAGCACGGTGACCGGCCGCAACCGCTTGCCGCCGCCTTCGATGATATGGCCAGACAACTGGTTGATCAGCACCACCTCGGAGTGAAGCTGCTGGCGAATCAGGGCGTCAACGGCGCGCAGATCGTCCGCGATGGGCGCGCGGATCAGTTCGATGTCCATGGGAAGCATAGCCTGGCGAAAGACGCCCGCCATGCTACGGATTGACCGCGACAGGGTCAAGGCGAGCGCCCAAGCGGCGCTGGCGACTGGAAATTTGTTTGACCTGCGCCGGGTGCATGGCTAGAATTGCTCCCCTTTAGTCGGGCTGGATCAGCCGTTTGGAGATTTTGCAATGTACGCTGTCATCAAAACCGGGGGCAAACAGTACCGGGTGGTCGAGGGCGAGACCCTGAAGGTCGAGAAGCTCGACGTCGAGGAAGGCGCCGCCGTGGAATTCGACCAGGTTCTGATGATCGCCGACGGCGACCAGATCCAGGTCGGCGCACCCTATGTCGAAGGCGCCCGGGTGACGGCCACCGTCAAAGCCCAGGGGCGCGGCCCGAAGGTGCGGATTATCAAGTTCCGCCGCCGCAAGCACTATCGCAAGACCCAGGGTCACCGCCAGTCCTACACCGAACTGAAGATCGGCGGCATCAGCGGCGCGGGAGTCGCCGTCGCGGTGGCGTCGAATCCGGAGGCTTGAGCCATGGCACACAAAAAAGCAGGCGGCAGCAGCCGCAACGGTCGCGATTCCAAATCCAAGCGCCTGGGCGTCAAGCTCTATGGCGGGCAACTGGCGCGAGCTGGCAACATCATCGTCCGGCAGCGCGGCACCCAGTTCCATCCGGGCCGCAACGTCGGCTGCGGTGTGGACTACACCCTGTTCGCCAAGGCGGACGGTCATGTGGTGTTCGAGACCAAAGGCCCGTTCAACCGCAAGTATGTGAGCATCCAGCCAGCGCTGTGAACCGCCCACGGTTCGGGCGCATCGAAAGCCCCCGCGGGGGCTTTTATTTTGCCCGCGATTCGGGAAGGACGTATGAAATTCGTCGATGAAGTGACCATTCGGGTCGAGGCCGGCGATGGCGGCGATGGTTGCGTCAGTTTCCGGCGCGAGAAATACATTCCCTTCGGCGGCCCCGACGGCGGCGACGGCGGCGACGGCGGCAGCATTTACCTGCAAGCCGATGCCGAACTGAACACTCTGGCTGATTACCGCTTCACCCGGCGGTTTTGCGCCGAGCGCGGCCAGAATGGCCGGGGCGCGAATTGCACTGGGCGCAGCGGCGCTGACCTGACCATCGTAGTCCCGGTCGGGACAATGGCCTACGACGCTGATACCGGCGAACTGATCGGCGATCTGGTCGAACCGGGCCAGCGCCTGCTGGCGGCGCGCGGCGGCTTTCACGGCCTCGGCAACACCCGCTACAAAAGCAGCACCAACCGCGCCCCGCGCCAGTCCAAGCCGGGTACGCCCGGCGAGGCGCGCGACCTGCGGCTGGAATTGAAGGTCATCGCCGACGTAGGCCTGCTGGGGATGCCGAACGCCGGCAAATCCACCCTGATCCGCGCGGTGTCCGCCGCCCGGCCCAAGGTCGCCGACTATCCCTTCACTACGCTGCATCCCAATCTGGGCGTAGTGCGGGTCGGGCCGCTGAAAAGCTTCGTGATGGCCGACATTCCGGGGCTGATTGAGGGTGCGGCGGACGGTGCGGGGCTGGGTGTGCAGTTTCTCCGCCATCTCAGCCGCACCCGCCTGCTGTTGCATCTGGTGGATGTTTCGCCTTACAGCGACAGCGGCGACCCGGTGCGCGATGTCGAGGTGATTCTCGGCGAACTGGCGAAGTACAGCGCCGAACTGGCCACGCGCGAGCGCTGGCTGGTGCTCAACAAGCTGGACCTGTTGCCGCCGGAAGAACGCCCGGCGCGAGTGGCGGAAATCACAACGGCGCTGGGCTGGACCGGGCCGGTGTTTGGAATCGCTGCCTTAAGCGGCGAAGGGACCGAGGCCTTGATGGGGGCAGTGATGGAGCGGCTGGAGGAGCGGCGGCGGGCCGAGGCGGTGGCCGCAACCACAGCTCATCTTGGAGCGGATGATGTTCAGCAAGAAGACTCGTGAGCAGTTAGGGGCGGCCCAGCGCTGGGTGGTCAAGATCGGCAGCGCGATGATCACCAACGACGGGCAGGGGCTGGACAGTTTTTCCATTGATGCCTGGGTGGCGCAGATGGCGGAACTGCACCAGGCCGGGCGGGAACTGTTGCTGGTGACCTCCGGCGCGGTGGCCGAGGGGATGCGGCGGCTGGGCTGGGACCGGCGCCCGACCGCGCTGGCCGATTTGCAGGCGGCGGCGGCGGTGGGACAGATGGGCCTGGTGCAGGCCTGGGAATCGGCCTTCGAGCGCCACGGCATCCAGACCGCACAAATTCTGCTGACCCACGAAGACGCCTCCGACCGCCAGCGTTACCTCAACATCCGCAGCACCCTGCGCACCCTGCTGCGGCTGCGGGTGGTGCCGGTGATCAACGAAAACGACACGGTGGCGTTCGAGGAAATCCGCTTTGGCGACAACGACACGCTGGGGGCGCTGGTAGCCAATCTGGTTGAAGCCGAGTTGTACGTCATTCTCACCGACCAGCAGGGGCTGTACGATAAAAATCCGCGGGAGTTTCCCGATGCGCGTTTCATCCGCGAAGGGCGGGCCGGCGATGCGATGCTGGAAGCGATGGCGGGGGGCGGCGCGGGTAGCCTGGGCAGCGGCGGGATGATGACCAAACTGCACGCGGCGACCAGGGCGGCGCGCTCCGGGGCGTTTACGCTCCTGGCCTGGGGGCGCGAGCCGGAGGTGCTGCGGCGGGTGGCGGCGGGCGCGGAACTCGGTACGTTGCTGCGGCCCAGTCAGAGTCCGCTGGCGGCGCGCAAGCAGTGGCTGGCGGTGCAGTTGCAGGTTCGGGGTCGGCTGCATCTGGACGGCGGCGCGGTGCGAGCGTTGCGGGCGGACGGGAAAAGCCTGCTGCCGGTTGGGGTAACCGCCATCGAGGGCAAGTTCCACCGGGGCGATCTGGTGGCGTGCCTGGATCCCAACGGGGTCGAGGTGGCGCGCGGCCTGGTCAACTACGATACCGAGCAGGCGCTGGCGCTGATGGGCAAGACCACCCGCCGGATCGAGGCGCTGCTGGGGCACGTGGACGACCCGGAACTGATCCACCGGGATAATCTGGTGCTGGTGTAAAAGCAACCGCGCACCCCTGCCAGGGGGCGGATGATCGCTGGCAAGCCGGCTCCTCTCATCACAGGTTATTTTCTATACAGGGTCTAACATTACGGAAAGGTTCGACTGGAGTGAAACAAATGAGCGCAGCGGGTATTGCGCCGGAATCCCGGCGGCTGGAGGCATGGGAAGCGGAGATGGCGGAAATTCGTGCCGAGGTCGAGCGCGAAATGGAAAATCTGGTGACGGAGGATGATACGCCCGTGGACAATATTCTGTCGGAAAAACAACAACGACTCCTGACGGAACCGCTCTATGGCGCCTGGTCCGGTCCGGACCAGCACGCACCTGGCCATCGCGGTTTTCTGGCCTTGGCCAACGTCGGCCTGTTTTACGCCTTGCGCCAGCCGCCGCTGGTCCCCGACATGATGTTGGCATTGGATGTGCCGGGGCCAGGGCCGGATTTGAGCCAGAAAGCGAACCGTTCCTATTTCATCTGGGTACAGGATGGCAAGCCACCGATGGTGGTCGTGGAAGTGGTCTCCAACCAGGAAGGCGGCGAGGATGGCGACAAACTTCGCAAGTACGAAACCATCGGGGTGCCGTACTACGTCATTTTCGATCCCTGGCACCTGCTGTCGGATCGGGTGTTGCGCATTTATCGGTTTGCCGGAACAGGCAACGGTTATATCGAACAGGTTGGCGGACTACTGGACGCGGTCGGACTGGGTCTGAGCCTGTGGCAGGGCGAATACGAGAGCACGGAGGCGCTTTGGTTGCGCTGGACCGACCGTGACGGACGGCTGATTCCCACTGGGGCAGAACTGGCCCGACGTGAGCAACAGCGGGCGACGGAAGCTGAGCAACGGGCCGAGGAGGAACGCCAGCGGGCCGAGGAGGAACGCCAGCGGGCCGAAGAATCGGCGCGGCAGGCGGAACAGGAGCGCCAGCGGGCCGAACGGCTGGCGGCGCGATTGCGGGAACTGGGCGTCGAGCCACCCGCGTAATCGCAGCCTGCCGGAGCATCACCGCCCACAGTGGGAATGCTGTTAAAATAGCGCCCGCCATAACAAATGTCCGGGCGCAGCTCCGCGCGCCCCATTCCTCGCCATGGGAGCACAGCATGACCACCATCCGTCAAGAAGATTTCATTCAGTCCATTGCCGACGCCTTCCAGTACATCAGTTACTACCACCCCGCCGATTACATTAAAGCGTTGGCGCAAGCCTACGAGCGCGAGGAGAGCTTGGCGGCCAAGGACGCCATCGCGCAAATCCTGATCAACTCGCGGATGTGCGCCGAGGGCCATCGCCCGATCTGTCAGGATACCGGCATCGCGCTGGTGTTCCTCAAGGTCGGTATGGACGTGCATTGGGAGGCCCAGTTGTCGGTGCAGGAAATGGTGGACGAAGGTGTGCGCCGCGCCTATATGAACCCCGATAACAAGCTGCGCGCCTCCGTGCTGCGCGACCCGGCGGGCAAGCGTCAGAACTCCAAGGACAACACCCCGGCGGTGGTGCATTACGAAATCGTCCCCGGTCACCATGTCGAGGTGATCTGCGCGGCCAAGGGCGGCGGTTCGGAAGCCAAATCCAAATTCGCCATGCTCAATCCGTCCGACGATCTGGTGGACTGGGTATTGAAGACCGTGCCGCAGATGGGCGCGGGCTGGTGTCCGCCCGGCATTCTCGGCATCGGCATCGGCGGCACCCCGGAAAAGGCGTTCATGCTGGCCAAGGAATCGCTGATGGCCCCGGTGGATATTCAGGAACTGATCGCCCGGGGTCCGAAGAATCGCGCCGAGGAGCTGCGCATCGAACTGTACGAGAAGGTCAATGCGCTGGGTATTGGCGCCCAGGGTCTTGGCGGCCTGACCACCGTGCTCGACGTCAAGGTGCTCGATTATCCCACCCACGCGGCTAACCTGCCGATTGCGATGGTGCCGAACTGCGCTGCGACCCGCCACGCCCATTTCCATCTGGATGGCAGCGGCCCGGCTAAACTCGATCCGCCGAGTCTGGACGACTGGCCGAAGCTGACCTATGCGCCGACCAACGCCCGTCGGGTGGATCTGGCCACCGTCACCCGCGCTGAGGTAGCGAGCTGGAAACCGGGCGAGGTGCTGCTGCTCAATGGCAAGCTGCTGACCGGCCGCGACGCCGCCCACAAGCGGATGACCGACATGCTGAGCGCCGGCCAGAAACTGCCAGTGGATTTCACCAACCGCTTTATCTACTACGTCGGCCCGGTTGATCCGGTGCGCGACGAGGTAGTCGGCCCTGCTGGCCCGACGACGGCGACCCGTATGGACAAGTTTACCCGCCAGATGCTGGAACAGACCGGGCTGTTGGGCATGGTTGGCAAGGCCGAGCGCGGTCCGGCGGCGATTGACGCGATCAAGGATAACCAGGCGGTGTATCTGATGGCGGTCGGTGGCGCGGCCTATCTGGTGTCCAAGGCGATCAAGGCGGCCAAGGTGCTGGCGTTTGAGGACCTCGGCATGGAGGCGATCTATGAATTCGAGGTCAAGGATATGCCGGTGACGGTAGCGGTGGATGCTAAAGGCTCCAGTGTCCACAAAACGGGTCCGCGCGAGTGGCAGGCGAGGATCGGCAAGATTCCAGTGACAGCGGCATGAGCATTCTCTAACACAAACAAAAAAGCCGGGGTTCGAGGCCCCGGCCAATAACCACCAAAGGAAGGTGTGGAGAAGAACAACATCCGAACGATGTCTGCTGCATAAGGTAAGCGGTTTTGCTGCAGTGCGTCAAGCTTTTTCTGCAACGCAGCAAAAATCCGCAAGGGCCGCTGGCCCTCGCCACCGTTTCCTCTCTGCCCGCTAACTTGGGCTATTTCCAGCAAAGACCGTGCCTGCGTCTCGCTCCCGGCATTCCCAGATCATCGCCGCGCCGATCCGGCCTTTGACCGAACAGGCGGAGCGGCGCTTCTCCAAGGACTACCTGGTGGGGGCAGCGAGTTGATAGATTTGGTCGAAGACGCCGCCATCGTCGAAGTGAGTTTTCTGGGCTTCTCGCCAGCCGCCGAACACCTCGGCGATAGTGAATAGCGTCACCTGGGCGAATTGCCCAGCGTACTGGGCTGCGACTTGGGGATCGCGCGGGCGGTAGAAATGCTTGCCTGCGATGTTTTGCCCTTCGGGGCTGTAGAGATAGTTCAGATACGCTTCGGCGACCTTGCGTGTGCCCCTCTTGTCGGCCACTTTATCAACCACGGTCACCGGCGGCTCGGCCAGGATTGATAGCGATGGCGTTACGATCTCGAACTTGCCGGTCCCGAGTTCTTTGGTAGCCAGAAAGGCTTCATTTTCCCAAGAGATGAATACGTCGCCGATGCCGCGCTCGGTGAAAGTGGTTAGGGAACCGCGCGCCCCGGAATCGAGGACCGGGACATTTTTATACAGCCTGGTCACGAACTCGCGGGCCTTGGCCTCATCGCCGCCCTGCTGCTTCAGCGCGTAACCCCAGGCGGCGAGATAGTTCCAGCGGGCGCCGCCAGAGGTCTTGGGGTTGGGAGTGATGACCGAAACGCCCGGCTTGACCAGATCATCCCAGTCCTTGATCCCCTTGGGGTTACCCTTACGGACCAGAAATACGATGATCGAAGTGTAGGGCGCACTGTTGTTCGGCAACCGTTTTTGCCAATCCAGCGGGATCAGCTTACCTTTCTCGGCGATAGCGTCGATATCGTAGGCCAGGGCCAGGGTCACCACATCGGCGCCCAATCCGTCGATCACCGCGCGGGCCTGCTTGCCGGAGCCGCCGTGCGACTGCTGGACGGTCACGACCTCGCCGCTCTGACTTTTCCAGTGTTTGGCGAATGCGGTATTGAAGTCCTGATAAAGTTCTCGGGTTGGGTCGTAGGAGACGTTCAGCAGGGTGGTTTGGGCGAGGGCAGTCGAACTGGCTCCCACCATCAGGGCAAGGGCGAGCAGGGCGCGAGTCAGGCGGGGGGAGTTCATCGGGTTTCTCCAAGCGGTTAAGAACCCGAAGAACTATACAATTTGATGATTTACAATTGAAAAGAAGAAAAAACGGATTGCTTATCAGGGCTGTGCATATGCGCTGGATCGCCCCCAGAAGGAAACGCAGGTGCTACAACAGCGTTTGAATCGTTTCGCGCAGCTTGGGCAGGTCCAGCAATCCGAGCCGATACTGCACGATGCGCCCCTCCGGTGAAATCAGCACCGAAGTCGGGGTCAGGCGCACATTATCGAACTCGCGGGCGATGCGCGCCTGGGCGTCGAGCACGATGGGATAGGGAATTTGCCGCTTCGCGGCCATGGCCCGCACCTGGTCGGGCGGATCGTAGGCCATTGCTACCCCAATGATTTCCAGCCCCTTCGGATTGAATTCCCGGTACAGTTCGATCAAGTGCGGCATTTCCTCGATACAGGAGGGGCAGGTGGTGGCCCAGAATGTGACCAGCACCGGTTTGCCACGCATCTGCTCCAGGGTCAGAGTGCGCCCATCCAGGGTTTGCCCGACCAGTGGCGGCGCCTGGCGCAGACCGGAAGGCATGAACCAGACGGTGGCGACCGCCAGAACCACCACTACCGCAAGGCCGGCAATGAGGCTTTCTTTGTTGAACTTCATGGGTTAAATCTCCCGTAGGACGATATTTGCGGCAGCCAGCGCGCACACTGGAATCAGACCCTGACAATCGCTGAAAGTGACTGCGGTAACGATTATGCCAGAGCCAGCATGGTTTGCGCCGCATGGTGAACGCCTTATGATGCGCGCTTTTCAGCGATGATTGCGGGAGGAGCGTGGCCATGATTAAGGCGGGCATTGTGGGCGGGACCGGCTATACCGGCGTCGAATTATTGCGGTTGCTGGTCACGCATCCGGCGGTGGAACTGGCTGTTATCACCTCGCGCGGCGAGAAGGGCGTTCAGGTCAGCCAGTTGTTTCCCAATCTGCGCGGGCGGGTAGATCTGGCGTTCGTTGAGCCGGACGATACGGTGCTGAAAAGCTGCGACGTGGTATTTTTCGCCACCCCCAACGGCACCGCCATGAAGAGCGCATCTGCGTTGTTGGAAGCCGGTGTCAAAATCATTGATCTGGCCGCTGATTTCCGGCTGCGGCGGGCTGAAGAGTGGGAACACTGGTACGGGATGCCGCACGCCTGCCCGGAATTGCTGGCGGAAGCGGTTTATGGTCTACCCGAAGTCAACCGCGAGGCCATTCGCACCGCCCGCCTGGTCGCCAATCCCGGTTGCTACCCAACCGCCGTGCAACTGGGGTTCCTGCCGCTGCTCGAAGCTGGCGTCATTGATCGGCAATCACTGATCGCCGACGCCAAATCCGGGGTCAGCGGGGCCGGGCGCAAGGCTGAAGTCGGCATTTTGCTGTGCGAGGCGGGCGATAACTTCAAGGCTTACGGCGTACCGGGGCACCGTCATCTGCCGGAAATCCGCCAAGGGTTGATAACGGCGGCTGCAAACCCGGTCGAACTGGTGTTTGTGCCCCATCTAACGCCGATGATTCGCGGCATTCACGCCACGCTGTATGCGACCCTGACCGATCCTGGCGCCGATTTGCAGGCGCTGTTCGAGCGTCGCTACGCCAACGAACCGTTCGTGGATGTGTTGCCGCCCAAGTCGCATCCTGAGACCCGCAGCGTGCGCGGAGCCAATCAGTGCCGGCTGGCGGTGCATCGGCCCCAGAACGGCAAAACCGTGGTGGTGCTATCGGTGATTGATAATCTGGTCAAAGGTGCGGCGGGCCAGGCGGTGCAGAACATGAACCTGATGTTCGGCCTGCCGGAGACCGCAGGATTAGAGGGGATCGCTCTGCTCCCGTAACGTTCCCATCAATATTTTTTCGTGATTTCCGTGATTTCCGTGATTTCCGTGGACAACTATTCTTGACCCCAAAGGTCAACAATCAGACAATTTTCCAACTTTTCAACAGAGGATAGAGCGATGAGCGCCACCGTGGAAACCTTCACCCCCGCCGATGACCCTTTGCTGTTCACCGACGCTGCGGCGCTGAAGGTCAAGGAATTGCTGGAAGAAGAAGCCAACCCCAACCTGATGCTGCGCGTGTTCATCAGCGGCGGCGGTTGTTCCGGCTTCCAGTACGGCTTTACCTTCGATGAGAATCTGGGTGATGGCGATACCGTAGTGGAGAACCATGGGGTGAAATTGCTGATCGATCCGATGAGCTTCCAGTATCTGGTCGGCGCCGAAATTGACTACACCGAGGGCCTGGAAGGCGCTCAGTTTGTCATCCGTAATCCCAACGCTGTCACCACCTGTGGTTGCGGCTCTTCCTTCTCCGCGTGACCCATGCGCCCGCTTGAAGAATCGTTGGAACTGATCAAACGCGGTGCGGTGGATCTGCTGCTGGAAGAGGAACTGATCGAGCGACTCAAGTCCGGTCGCCCATTGCGAGTCAAGGCCGGGTTTGATCCCACCGCGCCCGATCTGCACCTCGGCCATACCGTCTTGATCAACAAGCTGCGCCAGTTTCAGGACCTCGGCCATCACGCACTGTTCCTGATCGGCGATTTCACCGGCATGATCGGTGACCCGACCGGCAAGAACGTCACGCGCAAGCCACTGACGCGCGAGGAGATTCTGGCCAACGCCAAGACCTATCAGGAGCAGGTGTTCAAGATTCTCGATCCCGACCGGACCGAGGTGCTGTTCAACTCGACCTGGTTCGACCGGATGACCCCGGCTGATTTCATTCATCTGGCAGCCAAGCACACCGTCGCCCGGATGCTGGAGCGGGATGATTTCGGCAAACGCTACGCCAGCGGTCAGCCTATCGCCATTCATGAATTTCTGTATCCTCTGGTGCAGGGCTACGACTCGGTCGCCATGCGGGCGGATGTGGAACTGGGTGGCACCGATCAGAAATTCAATCTGCTGGTCGGTCGCGAGTTGCAGAAACACTACGGCCAGCCGCCGCAGCTCGTTCTCACCATGCCGATTCTGGAAGGTCTGGACGGCGTGCAGAAGATGTCGAAGTCATTGGGCAACTATGTGGGTATTCGCGATGAGCCCAATGAGATGTTCGGCAAGCTGATGTCCGTTTCCGACGACCTGATGTGGCGCTATTTCGAACTGCTCAGCTTCCGCCCGACGCGCGAGATCGCGGAATGGCGGCGGCAGGTGAACCAGGAAGGCTTGAATCCGCGCGATGTCAAATTCAGGCTGGCCGAGGAACTGGTAGACCGGTTCCATGGCGCTGGCGCCGGCGCTCACGCCTTGGCGGCGTTCATCGAGCGATTCCAAAAAGGGGCGCTCCCCGAGGATGTGGCCGAGGTGCGGGTTCAATCCCACGAAGGTCGCTTGCCGATTGCCAATCTGCTCAAGGATGCTGGTCTGGTGCCCAGCACGTCGGAGGCGTTGCGGGCGATCCAGCAGGGTGCTGTGCGGATTGATGGCGAGCGCATTGAAAACCGCAGTCTGGAGCTAACTTCCGGCAGCAGTCATGTCTACCAGGTGGGCAAGCGACGGGTAGCCCGGGTCGTGGTCCTCTGACCGGATTTTGACAATTTGATGAGGGTGCGATTGAAAGTGATGCAAGCAGCCTAATACCCCATGATCCACTGATACCCTGAAGGAGCAGGGCAATCGCGCTATGTGGTAGCCGGCTGGGTTGATTTCAAGTTCGATGGGGTAGGGTGGATGAGCGCAGCGAAATCCACCCCACAATTCATCAAGTTAGCCTGTTTGAAACAACAGGCTACCGGATATAGGCATTCAGCAGGGTGTAGTCACCATCCAGCCGATCCGGCACGTCACGCCGTTGCCATTCCTTCCATGGCGACTGACTCCAGATGAACGGCGCCCCTTTGATGTAAGGCGTGCCGAATTTCATCCAGAAGCTTTGCACCGGTGAATTCGCGTCCAGCGCGCCCTGGAGCGACATCATCCGCCGGGCCAGGGTTACGGAACCCGCCTTGGCGTCGAGCGAACCATCCGGGATGGTCTTGGGGGTGGGCGTCTCGCCATAGCCGACATCCCAGCGCCCGAAAATGGACAGCGGATTGTCCGGCGCCGTGTAGGTGATCAGTTGCTTGGCCGACTCCAGATCGTTTACCGCACCGATCTGGGCCAGGAACTGCCGCTTGCGCGCCGGGCGGGTGTCCAGCGCCTTGAGATCGCGGCGAATCTGATAGGACGCTGGATAGTTAATGCCGATGAGGTAATCGCCGGCGACCATCGTGGGGTCGTAACGCCGATCCAGGC
>CALMNY010000194.1 GCA_937872125.1 uncultured Candidatus Competibacteraceae bacterium
ACAGTTGAATGCCTTCCAGCTTGGCGACAGTGTAGATGTCCTTGTCGCCGCGCCCGGACAGGTTAACCACGATGCGCTGATCGGGGCGCATCGTCGGGGCCAGTTGGGTGACGTAGGCCAGGGCGTGGCTGCTTTCCAGCGCCGGGATGATGCCCTCGATCCGGGTCAAATCGTGGAACCCGCGCAACGCCTCGTCATCGGTAACGGCCACGTAATGCGCGCGACCGATGTCCTTGAGCCAGGCATGTTCCGGGCCGACGCCCGGATAGTCCAGTCCAGCGGACACCGAGTGGGTTTCGATGATCTGGCCGTTGGCGTCGTTGAGCAGGTAAGTGCGGTTGCCGTGCAACACGCCGGGCCGGCCCGCGCAGAGGGTGGCGGCATGGCGACCGGTTTCGATGCCGGAACCGGCGGCTTCCACCCCGTAGATCGCCACTTCGCTGTCATTCAGAAACGGATGGAACAGGCCGATGGCATTGGAGCCGCCGCCGACGCAGGCGACCAGGGCGTCCGGCAGGCAACCGTGGTCGGCCAACATCTGCTCGCGGGCCTCGCGGCCAATCACCGCCTGGAATTCCCGCACCATCCAGGGATAGGGATGCGGGCCGGCCACCGTGCCGATCATGTAAAAGGTGTGGTCTATATTGGTCACCCAGTCGCGCATCGCTTCGTTGAGCGCGTCCTTGAGTGTGCGCGAGCCGGAAGTAACCGGCTGGACGGTCGCGCCCAGCAGCCGCATCCGATAGACGTTCAGGGCCTGGCGCTGAATGTCTTCCGACCCCATGTAGACCACGCACTCCATGCCCAGTCGGGCGGCGACGGTGGCGGAGGCAACGCCGTGCTGACCGGCGCCGGTTTCGGCGATCAGCCGGGTCTTGCCCATCCGCTTGGCCAGCAGCGCCTGCCCGACGGTGTTGTTGATCTTGTGCGCGCCGGTGTGATTGAGGTCTTCGCGCTTGAGATAGATTTGCGCGCCGCCGAGCTGCCGGCTCCACCGCTCGGCGTGATAGAGCGGGGTGGGGCGACCGACATAGCGGGCCAGATCGAGGTCCAGTTCCGCCAGGAATTCGGGATCGTTGCGACAGGCCCGCCAGGCTTCATCCAGTTCGTGCAAGGCTTCCATCAGGGTTTCGGCGACGAACCGGCCGCCGTACCGGCCAAAATGGCCGGCGCGGTCGGGGAACTGGCTGTAATCCACCTTGTTACGCAGGGCTTTCACCGTCATATACACCTCGCAAAAATGCGCGCATCAACTCAGCGTCCTTGATCCCCTTGGCGGTCTCTACTCCGCTGCTGACATCCACCGCATAGGGCCGGACCTGGCGAATTGCTTTGGCGACGTTGCCGGGATGCAGGCCGCCGGCCAGAATCAGCGGCTTGCCGCGTTCAGCGGGGATCCGGGTCCAGTCAAAGTCGTGGCCGGAACCGCCGCTCTGGCCGCCGCCGTGGCTGTCCAGCAACAGGCCAGCCGCGCTGGCGAACCGTTGTTCATAATCTCGCACCTCGGCCCCGGTCCCCATCGGCACCGCCTTGAGGTAGGGCTGGCCAAACTGGACGCAATAATCGGGGGGTTCATCACCGTGGAATTGCAGCAGATGGAGCGGCACGCGCGCAATCACTGTCTGCACCGCCGCAGGATCCGCGTTCATGAACAGGCCGACCACCGTAATGAACGGCGGCAGCGCCGCGACGATCTGTTGCGCGGCCTCCACGGTCACGAACCGGGGGCTGGGCGGATAAAACACCAGGCCAATCGCGTCCGCGCCCAACACAGCCGCCACCACACCGTCTTCGGGACGGGTGATGCCGCAAATCTTGACGCGGGTGCGGGAAATCGGGGTCATGGCGTGGGGGCTGAGCAGGCGGGGGCAACCAGGGAATGCCAAGACTACCAGAAATCCGGCGAGTTGGTAGAGCGGCGATGACGGGCCAGCAATTCTCATTTTTTCTCGTTCCCACGCTGGAGCGTCACTGCCATTAAGTTAAGAATTCCCCTCCTTGGCTAAGGAGGGGTGGCGCGTAGCGCCGGGGTGGTTCGATCCCGCGAGCTAACCCCCCCGGCCCTTCGGGCCACCCCCCCTTGGCAGGGGGGGAATAGATCGCGTTCTATTTC
>CALMNY010000195.1 GCA_937872125.1 uncultured Candidatus Competibacteraceae bacterium
TCTGCCGCCCGCCGCCGCGCGCGCCGGTGAAACGCTGGCCTGGGCACAGTTTTCCACGCCGCTGCCGCTGGCGGTCGTCGCCCGCACCCTGCTCGGCCCGCTCGGAACCGACCGCTCCCTGCTGGAGCCGACCGCCGGTCACGGCGCGCTGCTGCTCGGCTTACCGGCGGACACCCGGATCACCGCAGTCGAGATCGATCCCGACCGGGCGCGGCGGCTGGAACAGGTGTTGCGCGCCGGCAACGGGGGGTCCCCGCCCGCCCGCGTCGTGACCGGCGATATCTTGCGCCTGCCGCCCGGCGCAGCGCCTTACGATTACATCCTGGCCAATCCGCCCTACGGCCGTCTGGCGCAACACCGGCCGGACGAGGGGCCGTCAACCCGGGTTCGCTTCGGCGCGGTCTCGTTTCCGACCCGGCGGCTGGACCACCGGATCCTGCTGGAAACCCTCCAGCACCGCCATCCGCTGGGCCGGGCCGTCTATCTGATCGGTGCCGACCACCCGCGGGATCATGCCCTGGACACCCCCGCCGGGGGCAGTCGGTATCTCCTCAATCTGCTCGGCGACCGCTACCACGTCGAGGCCGTCATCGGCCTGCACGGCGATCTGTACGGCGGGCAGGGGGCGCATTACCCGCTGCGGCTGGTGGTGGTCGGCGAGCAGGGCGCCGGCTTTCCGCCGGTACCCGAGACAACGCCGACCGCCCGGACGTGGGACGAGCTGTGGACGCTGGTGGAGACCCTGGCCCCCCGCCTCGGCCCCAGCGCCCTGGAACGCGCCGCGCCGGTGGCGGTGTCCTCTGGCCCGGGCGGCGCGCCACCTCCGGCACCGGCGCCGGAGAACGAGACGGAGGCGGAGGCGGTGGTGTTCCAGGAGCGTTATAGGGCCCGCAGCCGCCTGGGTGAAGCGTCCACCATGATCCCGGCCAACATGGCCGCAGCAGTGCGCCGGGCCCTGGACCGGGTGGAGGCCGGTCAGGGGTGCGACGTGGACGAGGCCGTGGGGCGGGCGCTGGGCCTGAGCGCGACGGAACTGGCCCAGCGGTTCGCTCCCGAGCAGATCGACGCGCTGGCCTTGATCTTCCACGCCCACGACCGGGGGCGCGGCTTCATCGCGGCCGACGAGACCGGCATCGGCAAGGGCCGGGTGCTGGCGGGCGTGTGTCTGCGGGCCTGGCGCGCGGGCCGCCCGGTGATCTTCCTCACCGAGAAGCCCAATTTGTTCTCGGATTTCTACCGGGACCTGCGCCACGTCGGCGCGCGGCACGCCATCGTCCCGCTGATCGTGAACCGCAACACCCCGCTCAAGGACACCGAGCACGGCGACGTACTGGTCCCCGCCAGCCGGCCGGGGGACCTGCAGCGGGCGCTGGCGGCCGACGACTTGCCGCCCGGCGTCAATCTGGTGCTGGTCACCTATTCCCAGTTGTGCCAGCCGATCTCGCCTAAAACCGACTGGCTGTGCCGGATCGCCCACCGCACCGGCGCGCAGGTGCTGGTCGACGAGTCGCACAACGCCAGCGGCGAATCCACCACCGCCGCCAACGTCCGGCGTCTCCTGGAGGCCAGCGGCCGTCCGCCGGTGTTTTCCAGCGCCACCTACGCCAAGCGCCCCGACAATCTGGCGCTTTACGGGCCGGTGCTGCCGGCGTTGTTCCGCCAGGACGACCTCGGGTTGCTGTTGCGCCAGGGCGGCGCGCCGCTCCAGGAGGTGTTCTCGCAAATGCTGGCCGAGGATGGCGTGCTGGTCCGGCGGGAGCACGATCTGTCGAACATCACCTTCCGCACCGAACCGGATGGGGCGCGGGCCGCGCGCAACCGCGACCTCGCCGACCGGCTGGCGTCGATCCTGGAGAAAATGGCCTGGCTTGGCGGCGACATCGAGGCGTTTCTATCGCGGGAAAACCAGCGCCTGAACGAACTCCTCCAACCCGGCGCCGCCAGCGGGGAACGCACCGGCCACCGCGCCGGCCTGCACAGCATGAATTTCGGCTCCCGGCTCTATCAACTCAATCGCCTGTTCCTGTTGGCGCTGAAGGTCGAGCACGCCATCGAGTTCGGGGCCGGCGAGATCGAAGCCGGGCGCAAACCGGTGTTCGTGGTCGAAAACACCCTGGAAACCCTGCTGAAGGAAATCATCACCAACCAGTTCGACGACGCCCTGGAGCGCGCCGACGAAGACCGCGACGGCGCAGAGCCCCCGGCCGGCGACCCGGAAGCGACGGCGGGCGCCGGGACTCCCTTCCCCGGCGGCAACCCGTTCGTCGGTCAGGAGTTCCCGCCCATGACCTACCGGGACGCCTTGCGCCGGGTGCTGGGGCGGATGATGCAGTACACCACGCGCGACCGGTACGGCAACCCCGCGCGGCGGGCGATCGGCGACGAGTCCCTGATCGCGCTGGCCCAGGACATCGAACGAGACATCGACGCCTTCCCGGACCTGCCGCTCTCGCCGCTGGACAGCGTGCGCCTCGCGCTGGCGGCCCGCGGCTATCGGATCGGCGAGCTGTCGGGGCGCAGTTTCCAGGTCGAATGGATCGAGCGCGCGGACCGCCGCGCCATGCGAGTGCGCCCGCGGCCGGCGGAAAACCGGGTGGACCTGATCTTGCGCTTCAATACCGACGTCTACCAGGGGTTGATCGTGACCCGCTCGGGCTCCACCGGCCTGAGCGCGCACGCCCGCGCCGACGTACCCGGCTGGAGCCCGGCGCCGCGATCGATGTTCGAGCTGCAAATCCCGCAGAACGTGGCCGAGCGCATCCAGTTCTGGGGCCGCATCAACCGCCGGGGCCAGTGCGCCGCGCCCACCGTGGTCACCCCCTCCACCGAATTGCCGGGCGAGGTGCGGTTGATCGCGATGCAAAACGCCAAGCTGCGGCAACTGTCGGCCAACACCACCAGCAACCAGGACAACGCGGCCCTGGCCAAGCACGTCCCCGACCTGCTCAATCCCCTTGGCAACCAGATCGCCCGGCGCTGGATCCGCCAAAACCCCTTCCAGAGCGCCCGGCTGTCCGCCGAGATCACCGACGAACGGGATGCCGCGCCGGAGTGGTACGTGAATCGGATCACCTCGCGGATTCTGTTGCTGCCGGTCGCCGAACAGGAAGCGGTGCTCGAAGAGCTGGCCGGCTTGTATCGCAGCCATCTCGACGAACTGACCAGCCAGGGGATCCAGCCGCTGCGCACCGCCGAGTGCGACTGGAAAGCGCGGGAAGTGGCGCGCGCCACCTTCGAGAACACGCCGGCCGGCGCCGAGGGTGCCGACGGTCCGTTTCATGCGCCCATCGACTTCGTGACGGTCGAATACGATCAGGCCCGCCGGCCCTTGCGCGCCGCGCAGGTCGAGGCCGCCGTCGCCGAGGGCGCCCGCATCTGGCGTCCGGGGGCGCTGCTGGAGGCCTTCGGCCAGGTCAAAACCGCCCGGCTGGCGCAGGCCATCACGCCCACCGGCCGCTACGCCGGCTTCCCGAGTGTCGAGGACGGCTTGAACGCGCCGGGTGCGGACAATCCGGTCCAGCGCACCGCCCGGCAGCTCGGGCGGATCGAGGATTTCCTGCATACCGTCGCCATCGGCGCGGTGGTGGACTGGCAAGTCCCCGGTCCGGCGACGACTGCCCCCACCGAGGCCGCCGAAGCCCCGGAGCGGGAAACGCGGCGGGGCCTGATCGTCGGCGTGCGGCCACCCCCGCCCGAGGGCCTGCATCTGACGGGGCATTACGAAATTACCCTCGCCGTTCCGGGCGAGGAGCGCTTCAAGACGGTCACCCTGCACAGCCTGCTCAAGGGCGATTACACGCTCCACCGGGACGCGGCGGAGCGCCGCACGCTGCTGGCCGCGTTCGACGCCGCCGCGAGCGGAACCGTCGCACGTCGCCAAAACCTGCTGGTCGGTAATCTGTATGCCGCCTTGCAGATCGCCGAGCGCGACGATCTGGGCCGCCCGGTGATCTATACCACGGCAGACGGCGCCCGCGAGCGCGGGATCTTGCTGCATGCGGATTGGACCTTGGAGGTTCTCCAGTCCAAACCGGTGCTGCTGCGCGCGCCCGAGCACCTGTACCGCTTCGTGGAGGACCATCGGCAGGTCCCGCGCGCGGTGCTGGTGTCCAGCGACACCGGGGGCCGTCCGGAATGCTACAAGCGCGGCCTGGACTTCGTGCTGGTCCTGAACGCCGGCGACGTCCACCTGAGCGTGCCGGGCGCCCATGCCCGCAACGGGCCGTTGCTGCACGACGCGCGCTGGCAGGCCCTGGCCATCGCGCTGGAAGGCAACCGCACCGTGCTGGAAGGCCCGATTCCTCCCAGCGCCCTGCCCGGGGCGCTGGACGTGCTGGGCCGGCTCAAATCCTGGTATGTCGCCCATCATTACCGTGACTGGTACAACCAACTCACGAATGGGGCCACCGATCCCCAAACCGCTCCCCCAACCCCCCCGGCTCCCGAGACCGACTCGGCGGAGGAGCCGCCGGTCCCGACCCGCCGAGTCACCCTGGCTCCTGGAGGATCAACTTATGCCTGACGCCGCAGACGTATTGCGCAGCCGCCTGACCCTGGCCCGTTGCTGCCGCCACCTGGGGATCGACCCGCCGCTGCAACCCGGCGAAACCCTGAGCTGGATCGGCCGGAATCCCGCCACCGGGGTGGGGATCAACGCGGCCCTCTATTGCTTCGATCCCGCCCGCGACGACGAACCGTATGTCTTGAGTCTGGGCGCGTATGAGGAAGCACGGATCGCGGGGCCGCAGGGGGAGGATTACGGCACGGATCGCCGCGTGATCGCCAGTCTCGACTTTGCCTTGGAGGGGCCCGACGGCGCTGCGCCCCAGCCGCTGGTCGACCCGCCGAACGCCTGCCTGAAACTGGTGCAGGCCGAATGGGGCGCGGGACTGGCCGGCGAGGACGACTGGCCCCTCGACGCACGGCTCGCCGAAGTCGGCCGGATGCTGGCGGGCTGGCCGGCGACGCGCGAGCGCGGGGACGATTGACTGCCCTCCCCTCTTCACTGCGATCGAACCCCATGCTCGCGCGGCGGCTATTCCACCGGGCGGATCGGCGCCGCCGTGGGGGTCGGGGCGGGGAGCCGCAAGCCGCATGGGGGTGGCCAGCGGGGTTCGCCGAGACAGGTCGGGGGGCTCGTGGCCCGCTCCGACCCAGCCCCCCAGAGGGCCAGGCCCTATCCGTCCCCGGGGAAAGGCAAGTGGATGTCGCGGAAGGCGCCGACCGCAATTTCTGCGTGCCGGCGCCGGGATGTGGAGGGATGGCCGGAATCCGGGGCCACCCGTTCAAGATCCAGCGCCAGGGTTTGCCCCGTCCGCAAGACAGGCCCGGTTCGCGTCGAGCGTGAAATCAAGCTCCTCCAGACGATCCACCACGAACACCCGGGGCGGCGACTGTGGGGCTTTGCCGGCCCCATTGAGGTCCAGCGCCCGCGCGGCGGGGTCGACCCCTACCCCCTCCAGACCGGCCTCGCGAGCGGCCTGGGCGTCGCCGGTCTCCCGCCGGGCGATCCAGTCGCCGGGATCGTCGTCGCCGAGCGCGCGATCCATCCACGCGCGGGCCTGGACCTCGTTCGCGTCGGCGCCATTCGAACCCCAGTCACCGTCCTCGTCCCCCATCGTCGCCGCGACGATGGCCGCGTCCAGTAACGCGCTGGGGATGGGCGCCACCCGTTCGGGCATCGCCTCGACCGCCGCCGCCGCCTCATCCCCCTCCGCCCCAGTGCGGTCAGGAACGAACGCCGAAGTCCACTCGACCGGGGAACGTTCGGGGGGTGGAGCGCCCGGCGCGGCGCCAGGTGCGGTTCGATCCGCGCGATCCGGGTCGGCCCAGGGCTCGTCCGCCGCCCGAAAGCGGGCGGCCAGCACCGCATCGGCGCGGGCGTGCTGGCGCAAATATTCGGCGACCAGGCGCTCGGCAAAGGTGTGCCGCCCGCGCCCTGCGGCGTCGGGCGGCGGCCGTCCCGGCTCCGGCAGCGTCGCCACCAGCGCCCGCACCGCGGCCAGTTGCAGGGGCTCCAGCACCGTCTCCGTCGCCCGGCCCACCGCCCGACGGACGCCTTCCGGCGTCAGGGCCGTGCGGGCGCCAGCGAGTTCCGTTTTGTCCGGCGGTCCCAGCGGGACGAACCGGTTCAATCGGTATTCCCGCGCCCGAAAGCGTCCGACGAAGAACAAGTTCGCCCGCACCAGGGTGGACCCCCGCAGGATATGCGCCTCGCCCGGCCCTTGTTCGCGCACGTCCAAGGGATCGATGCGCGCGCGCGCATCCATCTGCGCGGCGGGCGTCTCACTGAAGGCATTCGCCAACAGGTTGCCATTCCGCGCCAACTGATTCGCCTGCGCCGCCAGCACCTGACCCGCCGCTTTCTCGAACAGGTCCATGGTTTCCTTGGGATCCTCGATCCGCATCGCGCACTTGGTCAGGGTATTACCGACGATGGCGGCAGCTTCTTCCTGCGATTCCTTGCCGAAGCTTTGCAGGTCCTGCCCACCGAAACACACCGCAAATCCCAGGCTGCGGGCCTGCGCGGGCACCACCGCGAAGCCCTTGACCGCGTAGTAGCCGTATTCGTCGAACGCCCCGAAATACGGCGCCGGGGCGGCGGTCGGCCGGCGCTCGATCACGGTGCGGTGCGTCCCTTCCAAGCGGGCGCCCAGCCCGATGGCCAGCATGGTTTTCAGCGCGGCGATCAGCAGCTTGCCCAAGCTGGCCAGCTCGTCGGGGCTTTTCTCCAACGCCGGCAGCATCACCACCAGAATCCGCCGTTGTAACACCACGTCGGTCAGGTCGATCTCACCGTGGCCCACCCGGAAGATATGACCGTACACGTCGGCCAGTTGTCCGAACATGCGATTGAACTGGTTTTGCAGGTAGCCGTGCTGCAAGTAGGTCTGCGGGTCCGGCTGGGGGGGATAGGCGCGGGCGCGGATGTGTTCGGGGGTCAGGGTTTGCTGTTGCGCTTCCAGCAACCGCGCCGGATCCTGAAAACCGGGCACCGATTCCAGATAGCTCTGCAGCGCTTCCAGCGCCGGAGCGGGCAGCGCGAAGCCGTCCACTCGGTCGCGGGCGCGCAGGTAGAGATCGATCAGGGGGTCGAGGGGGAGGTAGGCGCGCAGGGCGCCGACGTCCAACACGAACGGCTGACCGTGTTCGTTGCAACCCCGGTCCCGCATCGCCACCAGCGTCCGCACGTAGGCGGTCAGCAGGGCGATGGCCTTGTCTTTCCACGTGGCCGCATCGCCGCCGGCCTCCGCCATCTGGGCGACCAGCATTTGGGTCAGCGCGTCCGCCGAGCCGTACAGGAAGGGATTGAAGGTATTGGACAGCCGCTCCGCCCGCTGGGCCTCGGGGTCGACGTCGGTCGAGCCGGTGAGGTAGTTCAGGACGTACAGGTCGTCCTCGCGCCCGCACGCCCGCGCCATCGCGAAAAAGGTGGTCCACAGCGACGCGTCGCCCTTGCCGTCCACGTAGGTACAGCCCGACCCCCAGAGCAAAGCGTTGCCCAGCGTCAGACCGACCATCGCGGCGGTTTTGCCCGCGCCCGTGCCGCCGAGCAGCAGGAAATGGGTGCGGGCGTCCTCGTCGGATAGATACAACTCCTCGCCGGTGCAGCGGTCGTTGCCGACATACAGCAGGCCGCGCGCCGGCAGGGGCCGGTCGGTGCCGGGCTCCCGTTCGTGGGGATCGAGGCGACCTGCGCGTTCGGGCAGTTTGAACGGCAACTCGACGGGAAGCCGCCACGCCAGCCAGCCCAGCGCTATCCCCCCCAGCGCCGCCACGTCGACCAGGGCGGGAAACAGCCAGACGACGCTCGCCAACACCCAACTCGCGACGCCGAGCGCGTCCGGCTTTCGGCAGGCGGCGGCCAGCTTCTGGCCGAGCCGGCGGCGATCCCGTTGCAGGTCGCGGGCGCTGACCGCCAGCACCGGATCGATGGCGCGAATCCTGGGCTTGGCCATGTTCCGGGGTTCCCCGCCGGGGGTCAGTGGCCGGGCGGCGCCCGCGGCTCCAGCAGGGCGTCGACCGCGTTGGGTTCCGGCGGGAGCTCGGACGCCGGCGCCCGCCGGGCGGCTGGATCGTCGATCAGTGCCGGCCCGGCGGGCGCGGTCGAGAAGGGCGGAGCCGCCGCGGCCTGCCCCGCGGCGCGCGCCCACGCAACGGGATCGTCCACCGCCGCCGCGGCGTCCCTCCCACCGGGCGGTCGGCCCGACCGCTGCTCGAGAGCCGCCAGATCCCCCGGCAGGAAAAACAGGAACCAAATCACGAACAGGAGTGCGGCGGCGACGAGCCCGCGTCCCAGCCAGCCGGTCCAGCCCCAGCCGTCGTCCCCGGCCAGCCGGCGTAACTGCTGGCGGGCCAACCGGCGGGTCGGGTACTGGGCGACGACCGTGGTCAGCGGGGGATTCCCGCCCGCGGTCAGGATGATCCCGTAACTGCCGCCGGGCAAGGGTTGTGCCGACAATCCGGTTTCCAGACCCGTCGTCAGCGGCAGCAAGGTCACGTGGTCGGCATGGTAGCGGGCCACGGCGCCGGGTACGAGACGCAGTTGTGGCCAGGCAGAGCGGCGGGCGATGACGAACATGGCTTGTGGGTTCCTTTGAATTGGAGGCGTGCGGGGTATCGGGTCCGGCACTCTCGACCCCTCAGGCCGGTGGCGGGGCGACGGCATCCTCCGGCGCCAGCGGGGTCGGCGAGATGCGCAGCACCAGCAGGTTCCCCGAACCAAAATCGGCCAGGTAGACGTAGCCCCGGTCGGGCACGTAGGCGACCTGCAACGGGCGGGACGTCACGATGCCGGGCAGCGTGGTCGGGGTGGCGCGCAGGCTCAAACCGTAACTCGCGAACGATGGGCGCGGGACGAGGTAACCGACCCGCAGCGCGTTGACGAACTGCTGGTACGGGTTCGAGGGTCTACCGCTCCCCAGCTCCTGCAGCAACTGCTGCTGCAAATCCCCAAACAGCGTATCGATCACCCGGCACGCCGCCCCGAACAGGGTATCCGCCGACAGGCGGCTCAGGGCGTCGATCAGATGCTTGATCTGCTCGTAGGTGCTCCCCAGCAGCCGGACCAGGTCGAAGGCGAAGAGGTCAATGGTACAGACCCCGCCGTAGCCATCTTTTTGCGGATTGTTGACCGCCGCGATCGGGTCCACCTCGGGATAACTCATCTGCCGGTCGGAAATGGCCCGCGTGATCTGGCTGCCCGCCAGGGCCGCCTGCTTGAGCTGGACATCGATGTTTGGGTCGCAGGATTGCCGGGCTGAATCGTAAGACCCCCACCGACCGGCGGTCGGGTCGTAGGTCGGCGGCGGCGTCCAGCGGGGCGTCCCGTCGGGATCGATGGTCAGCCTCCAGCCGGCATCGATCAGGTCGACGGCGCTCTGACTCACGCACACATCGGGGGCGAGCCGAACCGGGGCTTCCGCCGTGCACTCCACCCACGACGGGTCGGTAGGTGAATCGCCTGCGGGCGGGTCCTCCCCCGAGGTTTCGCCGGCCTCTCTCCCGACCCCCGAGCCGGCGGCGGCCGGCCCCCGGGCGGCCGGCGTCAGCGGCGGCGCCTCGACCGACGGATTCGGCGGTCCTGCCGCCGTGGGTTCAGACGGTTCGGTGAACCGGATGCCCAGTGGCGGCGTCGCGCCGGCCGGCACCCCCGTCAGAGCGACAGCCAGCAGCGCGCAAAAGGCCTTGTTCGGTGCAGTGCACAACGCATCGATCCTCTTCGGCATGGAGTCGCTACCCGGTTGTCACCATCCACTTGCCTTTAAGGATAATTTATGGTTTATAGTTAAAGCAAATTTTTAAACAGAAAAAAGCGCGCGGGTTCTACCCCCAGGAGAGACCGATATGCCCACTGCAGTCTCCATGCTGGAAGCGTTCGGCAGGAACTTTCCCGGCCTGACCCTGCTGCTGACGATGCTGGCCTACCTGTTGGGGATGGGGGCCGGGGCGTCGGCAAGCCTCTTGCTCTGGCGGCGTCAGCGTTTCGAGGCGAGCGCTACCCTGGGCGCTATCTTGATGCGCGCGCTGCTGTGCGCGGTCTTCCTCTACCTGCCCACGGCGATCGCGGCGGGGCAGGAAACGCTGTTCGCCGCACCAACGCTGCTCAGCTATGCACCGGGCAGCGTGGTCTCCGCCCCTGGGCGGATTGCGCTCGACGTGGCGATCCGCTTCGTGCAACTGGTCGGGCTGTGGGCCTTCATTTGGGGATGGATCTTACTCAACCGCGCGCATGCCCGCGGCTACGACCCCGGCCTGGGCGGCAAGGGACTGGCCCATATCGTGGGGGGGTCGTTGTGCATCAACATCGTCGCCACCCTGCAGGGGTTGGCGCAAACCTTCGGCTTGGAAACGCTGCTGATTTACGTGCTGATTCCGGGCTGAATCACCGGAGCCACCGTAGACCTTCGGTTTTTATTCCATGTTTTGATTTATTGTTCAAGAGGAGAGTGCGCAGCATGAACACGGATCCGACGAAGGCCCGGAAACTCATCTCCTGGAAATCGGCGGCGGGCGGGGCGCTGGCGGCCGCGACAGCCGGTTTGGTTTATCTGGAACCGGCGCTGGCGAAATCCGCCGGCGAACTGGGCGCCCACGTGGCGGGCCAGGGGGAGGGGCTGGGCAACGCCTTCTCGGCAATGATGTACGTAGGCGGCATGGCGGCGGGCGGCATCGCGGCGCTCAAACTCAAGGCTAACCGCGACAGCCCCCAGCAAACCCCACTGTCTCATTTTTTTGTCGCGTTGGGGGTCTGCGCGTTATTGCTGTTCCTGCCGCAGACGTTTAAGACGGCCGGCGATACGCTCTTCGGCAATAACGCCACCCAAAACGCGATCGGCGGCACGACGATCATCGGCAATTAGCCGGGGGGCGAGGCGTTCCGATGTACTGGCCACCGTTACTGGCACGGCTGTTGGCGGATGCGCCGCCCGCGGTCCGGCCCGTCGCTCCGTCCGCCCGCGCGGGCGTTTGTGCCGAATGCGGTCTGGCCGGGGGCGACCGGGACGATTTTCGCTGGCTTCCCACCGGGCGCCACGGGCCTGGGCTTTCCTCTGCCCCC
>CALMNY010000196.1 GCA_937872125.1 uncultured Candidatus Competibacteraceae bacterium
ACAACCCGGCAGTGAGCCCTCTGCCACTGCCCGCGCGCGTAACCACGCCCCGGGTCGCGCCCCCGCCGCCGGTGGTGACCCCCCTCGCCACCGGCGGCACCCCCCCCGTCGCCCCGCCGTCGCCGGACGCCGGCCAGCCCCCGGCTGCGGGGCCGGCGCCCGGTCGGGAGCCGCGTCCGCAAGCCAAGGTGGCGGCACCGGCGGCCGCGGACACGGCCGGTGCCCCAGCGGCGGCGCCCAACCCCTTCCGGCGGCAGCTGCAGGCGGCCTTCCCCCATGTCGCCAACATCACCCCCGCCGCCGCCACCGCGTTTCTGCGCCAACGCGGCGCCTTGGGTGACACGTTGCTCGCGCTGGCGCGCCAGGCCGGGGCCAGCGTGACGAGCCCGCCGTGGCTGGAACCGCCCGCCGACGGCGCCATCTGGTTGCGCTACCCGGCGGCCCTTGACCAGGACGGTCTCGGGCCCGTCCCCGGGCGGGCGGCGCTGGCCGCCTCAGCCCTCTTCACCCGTAACCCGACCAAGGTCACCTCGGTACTCCACGAGCGGGCGGGTCAGTCGCTGCTGCGCCTGGAGAATCAGGTCGCCTTTCATTGGGTGGCTTGGGTGCTCGGGCAGCCGACGCCCACGGCCCCCGCCCCGGTGACCAGCACACCGGCGGCGGGGGAGCCCCCCGGCGCCCACCGCCGCGCCGCCCCAGGGCCGCGGCCGCCGCCCGCCACGCCGCCGCAACCCCCCGCCCCGGTACCCGCCCCGCCGCCCCCCCTCCCGGCGGGAACGGAACCCACGCCCGTGGCCGTGGCCCCCGCTGGCCCCGCGGTCCCGTTCGCCCCGGCGGGGCCCGCCGCGGACCCCGCCCGGCCATCGGACGGGAAGCCGACGGGGCCGGCCACCGCAGGCGCCCCGGCCGGACGCCACGGGGAACCCCGGGTCAGCACACCGCTCACCGTGCCCCCGCAAGCGGCAGTGCCCGCCGACGACGTCGCTGCTCCCCGCGGCCCGCGCGCGCCCTCGCCCCTTCGCTCGCCACTTGCCCACGAACCCGCCCCGGCGCCCGACGCCGCGCCCGGCGCCGCCGTCGCCCCCGACCCATTCATCGACCGGTTGCGGGCCCTGGCCGCGCAGGACCGCCTATGCCCGGGCCTCACCGCCGGGCCGGACGGGTTTGAAATTCACGGCGCCCACAAGGAGGCGATCGCCAAACATCTGGACCTGAAACCCAAGGCCCTCGACTACCTGCTCAGTCGCCGCGGACGCCCGCGCGCCGACCGGGACGGGACCGTCTACCACATCCCCCTGGGCTGAGCCGCCCGCCCCCGCCCCCGTCATTGCCGGGGAAAAGGCCCCTCCAACCGCGCCATGCCGGCGAATAACCCCGTCCGCCGCTGATAGCCTGAACGGTGACTATTCCGGCCCGGGGCCAGCGGCGCAGACGCCCGGGCCGGGTCATGACCGCCCGAGAACGAGCTTTGTGCTGATGACTGGAGCAACCGCCCCCCCCGCGATCCCGCTAGCCACGGTCCCCCGGCGGCCGTGCCCCCTCGCCCCGCCCACCCGGGGCCGCGCCCACGCCTGCCGGCGGGACGGGGACCCGGGCGGCAGGGCAGGGGCGGGGTGACCGGCGTCCCGCGGAGGGCGGGCCGTGGCCGCTAAGAAAATCCTCTTTCAGGATCCCTTCCGCCCCGCGTATGAAGCCATCGCGTCCGGGGTCTGGTTCGTGACCGGTCTGCTGGCCTATTACCTGGCTCACCACACCATTCTGCCCACGCCGCCCTTTATGGGCCTGATGGCGGTGTGCCTGGTGATGGCGGTCGTCCGGCTGATCCCGGCCGTGCGCCTGTGGGCGGTGCGCTACCGGGTGCGGGAAGGCTGTCCGCTGGCCTTCATCGCCCCCAAGACCCTGCTGCGCCAGATGCGCCCCGATCAGTTCTGGCTGGGGACCGGCTTTGAATGGACCGCGGCGCAAACGGTGTTCGCCAACGAGATCCTGCGCCGCGACGCGCGCGCGCTGGGCCTGACCGAAAGCGCGACGCCCGGGGCCGGCTGGATTCACTCCATTGGCCCGCCGGAACAACCGATCTATATCCCGGCGACGATGTTTCACGGCCAGACCCTGGTGGTCGGCACCACCGGCGCCGGCAAGACGCGCCTGATGGAGACGTTGATCGTGCAGTGCGTCGCCAAGGGCCACGCCGTGATCATCATCGACCCCAAGTCCGACCTCGACCTGCGCCAGTCGGCCCAGCGTGCCTGCCACCTGGTCGGCCAGCCGGAGCGCTTCGTCTTCTTCAACCCGGCCTTTCCCGAGCACAGCGCGCGCCTGGATCCGCTGCGGAACTGGAACCGCAGCACCGAACTGGCCAACCGCATCGCCTCGTTAATCCCGTCGCAGTCCGCCAGCGACCCCTGGAAGGCGTTCAGCCAGCGGGTGCTGGACACGGTGGTGTCGGGACTGGTCGCCTCGCGGGAACTGCCCAATCTGCTCAAGATCCGTGCCGCCATCGAAGGCGGTATCGAACCGCTACTGGAAAAGACCCTGACCGCCCATTTCCGCGACCTGCTGGGCGATGGCTGGGAGGCGGATATCCGTGAACTGTCCACCACCGTCCTGCGTCCCACGCCGCGCAAGCCGCGTGATCTGGACGGGATGATCCGCTACTACAAGGAGAAAGTGCGCGACGATCACCCCTCGACGGCGATCGAGGGCTTGTTGTCGATGCACCAGCACGACCACGCGCATTTCAGCAAGATGATCGCCAGCCTGTTGCCGGTGTTGAACATGCTGACCTCCGGCCACCTGGCGGCCCTGCTGTCGCCCAACCGTACCGACGATCAGGACCCACGCCCGGTGTGGGACGTGGCCAGCATCATCAACCAGCAAAAGGTGCTTTATCTCGGGCTGGACAGCCTGTCGGACGCCATGGTCGGCTCGGCCATCGGCTCGATCTTTCTCGCCGACCTGACCGCGGCGTGCGGCGATCGCTACAACTACGGCATCCAGGACCAGCAGGAGATCTTCGTCTTTGTTGACGAGGCGGCCGAGGTCGCGACAGATACCCTGATCCAGCTGTTGAATAAGAGCCGTGGCAGTGGCACGCGCATCACGCTCGCGACCCAGACCTTCGCTGATTTTGCCGCCCGGTTTGGCAGTGAAAGCAAGGCGCGGCAAGTCCTGGCTAACTGTAACAACGTCATTGCCTTGCGCGTGCTGGATGGCGAGACGCAGGAGTACCTCGCCGACGGTCTGATCAAGACCAAAGTCCCGGTGATCCGGGAGAGTGAAGGCGAATCGGCCCATTCGAATAATCCTGTGCTCTATTCCGCCAGTTACGGCACGTCGCTGTCGGAAGAAGAGGCCGATCTGTTCCCGGCGCCGCTGCTGGGGCAACTCCCCAATCTGCACTACATCGCCAAGCTGACCGGGGGCCGTCTCATCAAGGGGCGTTTACCCATCCTGCAATCCACCCTGCGGGTGGCGGCCGATGAGCAGATCCGCCGTCATCAGGAGCGCTGACCATGCCCCAGGACCCCACACGATCGCCCCCGCCCGTCGCCGGCGCCGAACTGTTCGCCGTGGCGCGGGGCCAGGCCTGCCCGCCGCCGGCAGCGATGGTCGAGGCCGCCCTGCGCGCCGGCCGCCAGGTCAACGCCATGCGCCGCGTGGCCCGCCAGTGGCCGCGCACCCGCCCCATCAGCCTGTCGGTCGCGCGCTTTCTCACCACCCTCATTCCCGAGACCAACGGTCAGCCGGTGCTGTATCGCGCCCTGGCCGGCGCCGTCCAGCACACCCTGGCGTGCATTCTGGCCCACCCGGGCCGGGCGCTGGACGCCGAGTCGCTGCGCACCTTCGTCATCCAGCTCTGCCGGCCGTTACCGGCCGTCCTGCAATGCACGGTGCGGATCCCGTCGCGGCAGCAGACCTGGAACCCGCTGGCGGACGATCTGTACGACTGGCTGCCGGCGCGGGAGCGGGTGGTGATCTATCGTTGCCACGCGCCGGTGGACCGGACGCACCTGCCGGGCTTTTTCGCCACCCTGCTGCCCCGCCTGGTGACGCCCGCGGATCTGTGGGCCATGCACCTGACGCCGCCCGAATTGCTGGCCCTGGTGCTCACGGCGGCCGACGCGGCCGGCGCGGACCTGCACCCGCTCACCCCCCGCGGCCGGGACGCCACCGGCGGCGCGCCGGCCTGACGGGGGCGCGCCATGCTCAAACTCGCCCTGCTGTTGCTCCTCATCTGGATCGCGGAGGTGCTCATGCTCACCGCCCTGGTGGCCGACCGCTACTACAAGGCTAATCTGCAGTACGAAGAAGAGCGCTCCCAGGCCTGGCTGGGGGACAAGACCTACAACGCCATCCGCGCCCGCGGTGATCTGATCTTTGAGGATTTGTTTGTCGCCAGCGGCCTGTATGACAGCAGCTTCGAGTTATTCATCCCCTCCGCCGAAGAGCGGCGGCGCTCCCTGGGCATGGAAGACATGGGGCGTTCCCTGTTTCATCTCGTCAATGAGCGCATTGCCCTGGGGTGGTATGCCGTGCATCAGGTGATCCTGCGCCTGCTGCAGTTTTCGCTCTGGGTGCCGTTTTTTCTCGTCGGCCTGATCCCGAGCGTCGTCGATGGCCTGGCGATGCGCCAGGTGAAAAAGGCCAACATGATCGCCGT
>CALMNY010000197.1 GCA_937872125.1 uncultured Candidatus Competibacteraceae bacterium
CCCCGGCCCGACCGCCGCCGCCCGGGACGGGTGGCCCGCCCCTGCTGCCCCGCGCGTCGCCCGGCTGCCCGCGGCGAGCCGCCTGGCCGCCGCCCCGCCCCCGGCCCCCGGCGCCGTGGCCCCCGCCCGCGGGGCGCCGCCCGCCCCCTCCGCCGGGCTCGCCGACGGGCAGATGATCCCTTTCCCGCCGGGACCGCTCCCCGCCGCCGACCCCGGGGCTGCCAGCGTGACCCCGGCGGAAGCGCCGCCGCTGCCGGCCACGCCGGCCGCCCCCGCCGAGTGGACCCCGCCCGTGCCGGCCGCCGCCGGCGCGGGCCGGCCGCTGCTCGCCGTGCCGCTGCCGGTGACCCATCCCGCCTGGGCCGACGCCGTCGCCGGCCAGGTCCACGGGCTGCTGGGCCGTGGGGTCGCGCGCGCCGACCTGGTGTTGACCCCCGCCCATCTCGGCCGTCTGGAAATCACCCTGGAGGTGACCGGCGACCAGACGACGGCCCACTTCCTCACCGCCACGCCCGCCGCGCGCGATCTCCTGGAACAGGCCCTGCCGCGCCTGCGCGAGGTGCTCCAGCAGGCGGGCCTGCAGCTTGGCCAGGCGGAGGTCAACACCTCCGCGCACCAGCAGCGGCATGACCGGGAGGCGCCGCCGGGCTGGGCGCCGCCCCGCGCCCCCACGCCCCCGCCCGTCGCCGCGGGCCACGCCCCGCCGCCGGCCCGCGCGCGGGGGGGCGTCGACACCTTTGCCTGACCGGCCGCCCCGTCGCGCGGGGTGGCCCGCGCCCCTCCCCTCCCGCCTTTGTTAGGAGATGACCATGCCGTCCGATGCCCTCGACCCTGTCCCTGAGGTAACCGCGCCCCCGCCCGCCCCGCCGCCCCGCCGGGGCGGGCTGGTCGTCGGCGTCCTGCTCCTGGCCGTGCTGGCCGGGGCCGGCGGGCTGCTGCTGGGGCCCTACCGCGCGGTCCTCGACCGCCTGCTGGGGGTCGCGCCGCCGGTCGACGGTGGGCCGGCGCCCGTGGGCATCGATCTTGCGGCGCCGCCCGCCTTCGTCAATCTGGAGTCCTTTACCGTCAACCTGCGGGAAGACGAGGGCCGGCGCTACGTGCAGCTGGTGCTGTCGCTGCGCTTTGAGCGCGCGGAGGACACCAAGGCGGTGGCGGTGGTGATGCCGGAGATCCGCCACCGCATCAACCTGCTGATCGCCGGCAAGCTGCCCTCGCAGATCAGCGCGCCCGCGGACCGCGAGCGGCTGGCCCTGGAAATCGCCCGCGAGGCTAATCTGGCGCTGAATTACCCCGCCGAACTGGACGCGCAGGGGGACCTCCAGACCCCCGGTCCGGTCCGCGCGGTGCGCTTCAATTCGTTCCTGATCCAGTGAGCGCCCCCCATGTCCGCCGCGCCCACGCCGCCGACCCTGGAGACCCCGGACGTATCCGTCGACCCCGCGCCCGCCGCCCCGCGCGGCGGCACCCTGCACGTCACGCAGGCGGCGCAAACCGCCCAGGTCACCGCCTGCCTGCCGCGTCTGGAGGGACTGCTGGCGCCGCTGACGCGGGGTCTGGCGGCGCACCTCACCGATCTGCTCAATCAGCCCTGCACGGTGCAGGCGCAGCCGGCGGTGGCCGAACGCTACGGCGCGTTCATCCAGCGCCAGCCCCCCGCGGCCTACATCGAAGTCCTGGGTTGTCCGGGCGCGGCCGGCGCGGCCGCGGTGATCTGTGAATCCAAACTGCTGGGCCTGGTGATCGAGCTGTTGTTTGGCGGCAATGGCCGCTTCACCGCCGACGGGCATCGTGACGAGTGGACGCCCACCGAGCAGCGGGTGATCGACCGCTTCACCGCCCTGCTGCGCGACGAATTTATCGCCGCCTGGTCCACGCTGGAGCCGTTCCCCGCGACGCGCCTGCGCGTCATGCACCAGCCGGCGCTGTTGGCCCTGGCCACCCCGGACGAATGCGTGGCCACCACCCAGGTGACGGTCACCCTCGGCGACAGCGCCGCCGCCTTCGCGCTCTGCCTGCCCGCGCCCTTTCTCCGGCCCTTACGCCACCCGGGCACCGCCCGGGGCGCCGGTGACGCCCCCCCGCATCCCTGGCAGGCCCTGCTGCGGCGCCATGTCGCGGCGCTTGAGGTCGAGCTGAGCTATACCCTGGGCAGCACCACCTTGTCCCTGCGCGACGTCCTCGACCTGCGCATTGGCGATATCCTCCCCCTCACGCCGCCCCACCCGCCGCTGGCCTGTGTCGAGGGCGTCCCGTTATTCCCCTGCCGCCACGGCGTGCGCCACGGCCGTTATGCCGTGCGGCTTGAGCCCCCCCCGGGCGCCCGCCCGCCGCCGGCGCTCGCCCCGACCCCGACGCCAACGCCCCTGCCGGCGACGCCCGCCACGCC
>CALMNY010000198.1 GCA_937872125.1 uncultured Candidatus Competibacteraceae bacterium
TGCAGTATGGGGCGCTCCTGTCCAGGGAATGGCTGGCGGTGGTCGTGGCGCTGGTATTGAGCACCCTGATCACCCTGGCGGTCACGGCGCTGGTGATGAAAGCGGTTCTGCGCCGCCCGCCGGGAGTGCGCCAGGATGGCTAGGATCGGCGATATCTGGGTGTATCTGGCCACCTCGCCCCTGGTGTGGCTGGCCATGACGCTGGCGGTGTATCTGGCGGGGCAATGGTTGTTCCAGCGCAGCGGCGGCCGGGCGGTGTTCAACCCGGTGGCGCTGGCGATCACCCTGCTGGTGCTGCTGCTGCTGCTCACCGGGACGCCGTATACGACCTATTTCAGCGGGGCGCAGTTCATCCATTTCCTGCTCGGTCCAGCGACGGTGGCGCTGGCGATCCCGCTCTACCTGCACTGGGAGCGGGTGCGGCGCCTGTTCCTGCCGATCCTGGCCGGCTTGCTGGCCGGCTCGCTGACCGCGATGCTGTCGGCGATGGGTGTCGCCTGGCTATTGGGCGGTTCGCCGCCCACCCTGCTGTCGCTGGCGCCCAAGTCGGTGACGACGCCGGTCGCCATGGGCATCGCCGAGAAGATCGGCGGGTTGCCCTCGCTGACGGCGGTGCTGGTGATTGTGACCGGGGTGATCGGGGCGGTCGCCGGCCCGGCGTTGCTGAACGGATTGCGGATCCGGGACGATGCGATCAAAGGTTTCGCCATGGGAGTCGCGGCGCACGGCATCGGTACGGCGCGCGCCTTCCAGATCAGCGGGCTGGCGGGCGCTTTCGCCGGTCTGGCCATTGGCCTGAACGCCCTGCTGACCGCGCTGCTGGCGCCGCTGATCGTGCGCTGGCTGCATTTGACGCCCTGAGCCGTTGATCACCCACCACTGAACCAGAACCCGCCATGGACACCCTCACCCTCACCCGACCCGATGACTGGCATCTGCACGTCCGCGACGGCGCGGCCATGCGCGCGGTTGTTCCGCACAGCGCCCGCCAGTTCGCCCGCGCTATCATCATGCCGAACCTGCGCCCACCAGTGACCACCACCGAACAGGCGCTGGCCTACCGGAGCCGTATTCTGGACGCCGTGCCGGCTGGCTGGACGTTCGAGCCGCTGATGACGCTGTACCTCACGAACAACACTTCCCCGGATGAAATCGTCCGCGCCAGCGAATCTGACCACGTGGTCGCCTGCAAGCTCTACCCCGCCGGAGCGACGACGAATGCGGATGCCGGCGTGACCGCCATCGCCAAGATTTACCCGGTGCTGGAGGCGATGCAACGGCAAGGGTTGCCGCTGCTGATCCACGGTGAAGTCACGGACCCAGCGGTGGACGTGTTCGACCGCGAGGCCGTCTTCATCGAGCAGGTGCTGACCCCGCTAGCCTGGGACTTTCCTGAGTTGAAAATCGTGCTGGAGCACATCACGACGCAGGATGCGATGGACTACGTGCGAGATGCCCCGGCTACGGTCGCGGCGACGATCACCGCCCATCACCTGCTCTATAACCGCACTGCAATTTTTCAGGGCGGGATTCGGCCTCATTATTATTGCCTGCCGATCCTCAAGCGCGAGCGCCACCGCCAGGCGTTGCTGCAAGCGGCGACCAGCGGCAATCCCAAATTCTTTCTCGGCACCGACAGCGCTCCGCATCCGCGTTCCGGCAAGGAAACCGCCTGCGGCTGCGCCGGTTGCTACACCGCCCATGCCGCGCTGGAACTGTACGCCGAAGCCTTCGCCGCCGCTGGCGCATTGGATCGGCTGGAAGCCTTTGCCAGCTTCCACGGCGCGGATTTCTACGGTCTGCCGCGTAACACCGGAACCGTTACCCTGCGTCGCCAGCCGATGCCGGTTCCTGAATCCTTCCCGTTCGGCGTGGAGGAACTGGTTCCGCTGCGCGCCGGGGAACTCTTGGAATGGCGGCTGGCGACCTGACCACGCCGTTCCTTTAAAACCTCTGACGACTTGACGTATCCCCACTTTCTCCAACAGTGGCGACGGATAGGGTACGCAGTGCGTACCCTGCGCTGCTTAATCATCTTCGCCCACGACGAACCAGGAGATTTCCATGAGCATCGTTCTCAGCCCCGAAGCCCAGGCCAAGGCAGAGCGGATTCCCGACATCGCGCAGCGGTTAGAGCGTTTCATCAACGACCAATACGCCTTGGAACAGTGGCGGGCGCAGCAAACACAGGCGATGGCGACGACCGCAAACCGGGATATCGGAGAAAATCTGGCCTGCTGGGAAGGGCACTGGGTCGCCACCGGTGAACTACCCCCCGATTTTGACCTGGAACGCTTCATCAACGACCAACGCGAACAGCGCATCCATCAGATGAGCGGTCTATGAGCTTGGTCTTGTTCGACACATCGGTACTGGTTCCCTGCTGCATCGCCACCCATGCCCATCGCGCCCGGGCATGGGCGATCGTCGCGGAATCCGCGAAATCCGGCATGGATCGCTGTATATCGCTGCACTCCCTCGCGGAAACCTTCGCCGTCCTCAGCGCCCTGCCTATTAACCCACGAATTTCCGCTGATCAAGCCATATTCCTGATCGAAAAGGAAATTCTACAAAATTTCCTCACTGTGCCCCTATCCGTCGGGGATTACCGGCAAGCCATGAGCGATGTTGCACGAGCTGGACGCAGCGGTGGAGCGATTTACGACGCCCTCATCCTCCAGGCCGCACGTAATGTCGGCGCATCAAAACTATACACCTTTAACGATAAGCACTTTCAATCCTTGTTACGCGAAGGCGAACCTTTGCAGATCATCTGTCCGTAACATATCTAACGCCGCTACATTCCGAGCACCGCGTTGCTCACCGCGACCCGATCAAAATGAGCACTTCAGGTAGTGTGTTCACTCTAATTCTCGTTGCTAAAGTACGCCTCAACGAAGCTTGAAACCCCGCCGGCAAAGAAAAACCCGGCATCCCAATCAAGACCTTGTGTCGAGGAGAGTCATCATGGCAAACGTTGCGCTGAAGAACATCATCGAAGCCCCCATGGCCACCAATATCCGTGAATCGGCCAATCGCATCTGGCTGGCTGGCCTGGGCGCTTTCGCCAAGACCCAGGAGGAAGGCGAGAAGCTGTTCCAGTCGCTGGTCAAGGAAGGCGAGACCGTCGAGAAACGCGCCAAGGCGACGGCGGAAGCCCGCTTCGAAGAGGCCAAGGGCAAGGTTATCGAGTTCCGTGGCAAGGCCAACCAGCAATTCGACCGGCTGGAAGAACTGTTCCAGGAGCGGGTCGCCCAGGTGCTGAGTCGGATGGGCGTGCCCACTCAGGAAGACATCCAGGAACTGGCCAAGCGGGTCGAGGCGCTGAATCAGAGCATCATGGCGCTGAAAAAGTAAGCGCTCGCCGTCCATCCGTCTGAACGAGGCCCCATGGCTGCCCGCCATGGGGCCTCGCTGCTTTTGTTATCATGGCCAGCATCCCACGGATCATTCTGCTCAGGAGCTACGCCCATGAACGCCTCATCTCCTTCTCTACAACCGCCCTGGCATACATTTGACGCCGAGCAAATTTTCCAGACGCTGGATACGGCGTCCGGCGGCTTGAGCGAGGCTGAAGCCGTCCGGCGGCTGGAGGTCCACGGTCCCAACCGGCTGCGTCCCCCCCAACAGCGCGGTCCGGTGGTGCGTTTTCTGCTCCAGTTCCACAACGTGCTGATTTACGTGCTGCTGGCCTCGGCCGCCATTACCGCCGCGCTGGGCCATGCGGTGGATACCGGCGTGATTCTGGGCGTGACGATCATCAACGCCGTCGTCGGCTTCGTGCAGGAAGGCAAGGCGGAATCGGCGCTGGCCGCCATCCGCAAGATGTTGTCGCTGCGCGCCCTGACGCTGCGCGACGGGCAGCGCCGGGAAGTCGCCGCCGAGGCGCTGGTTCCCGGCGACTGGGTGCTGCTGCAATCGGGCGATAAAGTGCCCGCCGACCTGCGGCTGATCGAGGTCAAGAACCTGCGCATTCAGGAAGCGGTGTTGACCGGTGAGGCGGAAGCGGTCGAGAAGGCGGTGGCGCCCGTGTCCGTCGAGGCGGCCATCGGCGACCGCGCTAACATGGCTTATTCCGGCACCCTGGTCAGTTATGGTCAGGGGATCGGCGTGGTGGTAGCGACCGGCGAATACACCGAGATCGGCCGCATCAGCACCCTGCTGGAACAGGTCGAGGAAATCGCCACGCCTTTGCTGCGGCAGATGGCGCAATTCGGGCGCTGGCTCAGCGCCGCCATCGTGCTGGCGGCGGCGGCAACCTTCGCCATCGGCGTCCTCTGGCGCGGCTTGCCGCCGGATGACATGTTCATGGCGGCGGTGGCGCTGGCGGTGGCGGCGATTCCCGAAGGGCTGCCGGCGATCCTGACCATCATTCTGGCCATCGGCGTCCAGCGCATGGCCGGGCGCAACGCCATTGTCCGCCGCCTGCCGGCGGTGGAAACCCTGGGCGCGGTTACCGTGATCTGCTCCGACAAGACCGGCACCCTGACCCGCAACGAAATGACCGTGCAGCGCGTGGTTACCGCCGACCGGACCCTTGAAGTCAGTGGGGTCGGCTATGCGCCGACCGGCGGATTCAGCCTGAACGGCCTCCCGATTCTGCCGGGCGACGCGGCGGACTTGCAGGCCATCGCCCGCGCCGGGCATCTGTGCAATGAAGCGGTATTACGCGAGCAGGATGGCGAGTGGCGGATGGAGGGCGATCCGACGGAGGGGGCGCTGCTGACCCTGGCTCACAAGGCTGGCCTCGATCCAGTCGCCGAACAGGAGCGCTTCCGCCGGGTGGACAGTATTCCGTTTGAATCCGAGCACCGGTTCATGGCCACGCTGCACCATGATCATCACGGTCATGGGTTCCTGTATGTCAAGGGCGCCCCGGAGCGGGTGTTGGCGATGTGTGCGCGCGAGTTGGGCGGCGCCGGGCCGCAACCCCTGCGCCCGGACTACTGGCGGGACCGGATCGAGGAACTGGCGGCCCAGGGTCAGCGGGTGCTGGCGGTCGCCTTCCGCGCCACTGCCGAAACCCGGTGCGAACTGACCTTCGAGGCGGTCGAGGAAGGCCTGGTCCTGCTGGGCTTGCTGGGCATTAGCGATCCGCCGCGCGAGGAAGCGATTCAGGCGGTGCGGCAAACCCAGCAGGCCGGCATCCGGGTGAAAATGATCACCGGGGATCATGGCGTGACCGCCCGGGCCATCGCCGCCCGGATTGGGATTGGCGACGGGAAAAAGGCGCTGACCGGCCCGGAACTGGAAGCGCTGGACGATGCGGCGCTGCGGGCGGTGGTGCTGGATGTTGATGTGTACGCCCGCGCCAGTCCCGAACACAAGCTGCGGCTGGTTGCGGCCCTGCAAGCCAACCAGCAGGTCGTGGCGATGACGGGCGATGGCGTCAACGACGCTCCGGCGCTCAAGCGCGCCGACATCGGTGTCGCCATGGGCATCAGCGGCACCGAAGCCGCCAAGGAAGCCGCAGCGATGGTGCTGGCCGACGACAATTTCGCCTCCATTGCCCATGCGGTGGAGGAAGGCCGCACCGTTTATGACAACCTGCGGAAAGCGCTGCTGTTCCTCCTGCCGACCAACGGCGCGCAGGCGCTGGTGATCGTCGTCGCCATCCTGTTGGGGGTGGCGCTGCCGATTACGCCGGTGCAGATTCTGTGGGTAAACATGGTGACGGCGGTCACGCTGGCGCTGGCGCTGGCGTTCGAGCCGGCCGAGTTTAACGTGATGCAGCGGCCGCCGCGCAATCCGGGTGAACCGCTGCTCTCCGGCATCATGTTGTGGCGAATTTCCGCCGTATCGGCGCTGCTGGTCATTGCGCCGCTGGGGCTGTTTCTGTGGGAAGTCGCCAACGGCCGGCCCACGGCCGAAGCCCGCACGCTGGCGGTGAACGCGCTGGTGATGGGCGAGATTTTCTATCTGTTCAACAGCCGCTATATCCATAATTCGGTGTTGTCGCGCGCTGGGCTGCTGGGCAGTCGGCCGGTGCTGATCAGCATCGGGCTGATGTTGTTGCTGCAACTGGCGTTCACTTATTTCCCGCCGCTGCAACACCTGATGGGCACCGAGCCGATCAGCATGGCGGACTGGGGTATTGTAACCCTGGCCGGGGTGGTGGTGCTGCTGCTGGTGGAACTGGAAAAGGCGGTCTGGCGTAGACTGCGACGGTCAGAAACAGGGCATGGGGCCTGAACCACCGATGATGGTTCGGGTGCGCGCTACCCTGATCATCGCCCTTCGCCGACCAGAATGATGCGCAGGGAGCCTTGCTGGGCGCGTTGTGCTTCCCCCGCATCACCCCGGCTCAGGGCGTTGACGGCCAGGCGGTCCAGCACCAGGCTGTAGGTTCCCTGATCGCCTGCCACGGCTTTCATCGCTTGCTGATAGTCATTCCGGGCCCGCTCCAACTCGCCCAGTTGTTGGTGCAGATCGCCCAGAGCCAGCGGCGCATCCCGGAATTTGCGGTCGGCCAGCCACTGGAAATCTTCCAGCGCCTCCGGATAGCGGCCCAGGGCGAGTTTGACCCGCCCGGCGCCGTGCCGCGCCAACACGTTGTCCGGCTGAGCGCGCAACAGCGTTTGATACAGGGAGAGGGCCTCTGCCAGGCGGGCGCTGTCCCGCAGGCTCTCGGCCCGCTGCAACAATCCGCCAGGATCGGCAGGCTCGCCGGCTTCCTCGGCCACTACGATGTCGTCCAGCCACACCGTGCCGGTATTCTGATGGATGAGGCGCCAATCAATGGTGTCGTTATAGCCGATGTTGATGGTGGCGGAGAACGGCCGCCAGTCCCAGGTCCCCGCCGGCAGACCCAGCAGCCGTTTCACCCAGGCGGCGTCGACCGCGAAACTGACCGCCCCCGCCGCCAGATCCTGCGCCTTGGCCCACAGGGAGATCCGATAAACCGTG
>CALMNY010000199.1 GCA_937872125.1 uncultured Candidatus Competibacteraceae bacterium
GGTGGCGTCCCGGTGATCAGTTCGAAGCGATCACTGTGACTGACGGTGCGGCCATAACTGGTCTCCAGATCGAAGCGCAGGTCATAGCTGCCCGCCTGCTCGATCAGCACGGTGTAATAACTCTTCACCGCCTCGCTGATGAGCTCGCCGTTGAGCGTCAGGCGCACGCCCGCCACCCGCTCCTTGGCCAGCAACCCATCCGCATACCAGCGCAAGGTGACGCTGGCGGGGGCGCGCGCCCAGCTATCGGCGATCTGGATCGCGGCGCTGGCGACCAGCGGGTCGGGTTCGGGCACGGTGAACGTATCCTCGAGGCGCACCTCGTGGCCGCGGGTATCGAACACGCGGGCGGCGACCGGGTAGGACCCCGGCATGGTGAGCGTCAGGGTGACACGGGTGTCACTGTGCTGTTCCACCGTCGCCTCGGGGGGGAAGGTCCAGTGCACCCCGGGGCTTTCCGTGCCGGTGCGCGCCCCGGTCAGGCGCAGGGTGTAGGTCACCACCGCCGGGTCGAATTCCCGGCGCACGTTCTTATGGAACTGGGCGCTGGGAAAGACATAGGCCCACGGGCGCAACTGCAGGGTGGTGGTGGTTTCCGTCTCGGCGCGGTAGCCGCTGACCCAGGCGCGATAGCGCAGAACCTGCGCCTCGGCGGCGGTGGGGATGTAGGCCAGGGTGGTACCGGTCGCCAGGCTGCCATCGGGCAGCACCCATTCGCCGTCCACGGTCAGATCCGCCGGGCCTTGGCCCGCGGCGAGGGCGTACACCTGCACGCTATAGGTATAGGGCCGGCCGATCTCGACGCTGGCCTCGCCGATGATTTTCGGCCGGCTCAGGGACGGCGGACTCACCTTCAGGGAGCGCACGGACGTGCTCCAGGCATCCGGCACGTCCGGGGCATCGGCAAAGCGGCTGCGCAGGGTGGCGTACCAGGTGCCGGTGCGGTCGGCGGGCAAGCTGACGCTGGCGCCGGTCGCGGTCAGGGGGTCCGGGTCGTCGCGCGCGCCACGCTGAACCGTCCATTCATGCACCACCGCGCGCTCCGCGGGCGTCACCGTGGCGCTCCAGCTCACCGGGTGGTCGACAAAGGTCTGCAGGGCGCCGCTGATCGTCACCGCCGGCCGTTCGTACGCCTGCACGCGCAGCGGCTCGGCGGTATAGGTGGCGCCGGTGTAGCGGTTACGGGTGGTGGCGCGATACCAGAAGCTGCCACTGGTGGTAATGGTCTCATTGAGCCCGAAGCTCTTGCCCAGCCGGGCATCGCGCGCGATGGTTTCCCAGGCGACGCCATCCCGGGAGCGTTCCCACCCGACCTGGTCGACGTCCAGGGCGCGATAGGGATTGCTCAGGACGGCGCGGATGATATTCAGGAACGGTGGCCGGGCGGTGTCGCGCATCGCGTTCATGGTCACGACCACCGGGGTGCCGTCGTTGACGCGAATGCCCAGCGGGGTACTCTCGACGACATCCTGCGCCACGACGCCGTCGCCCAGATAGGTGGCCGTCGCCACCAGGCGGTGGCCGCCGGCGGCCAGGAGGCCCAGGTTGAGGCTGAAGGCGCCATCCGCGGCGAGTTGCGTGGTTTCGCTGCCGACCTGCTGACGGATCAGTTTGCCGTCGCCGCCGGACACCTCGCGATAGACGCGGATCGCCCACTCACCCATGCGCGCGGCGGAATATTCGATCTGCCGCTGGTGATAGACGCCAAACTGGCCCTGCATCACCAGGGGTTCGGTATTCAGCGCCCCGCTGGGCGCCTGCAGGCGGATCAGCGAGCGCTCGGGGACGACGACGAAGCGGTAGGTCGCCTGGGCGGCAATTTCCGGCGCCCGCGCATAAAAGGCCCGGACCTGCAGGGTGACCGCGTCTTCCAGGGACGTGAGCGCGGTGAACAGCGGGGCGCGGGCGTAGACCGAGGACGCGAGTTGATCGATCACGACCTCGCCCGTGGCCACGTCGGTCACCACCAGGCCTACGCCCTTATAGGCGCCGGAACCGCGCGCGTAGAAGGTGCCGGCGTTGCTGCGGCCCAGCCAGGTGGGCCACTCGCCCGCGCCCAGCCACTCGACCTGGGCCGCTTTGTCGCCGGTGGGGGTGAAGCTGATCACCGGCGGGTCGGCCGTGATCAGGTCCAGGGTGTGCTCGGCGGCGGCCCCGGTGGGATAGAAGGCATAGTGGCCCTGGTGCTTGATCAGCAGGCCGGGCTGGTAGGCGACGGTCGTCGTCGCGCCGGTCACGTCCAGATAGCCGCGCAGACGCGCCTGCTGGCCGCCGACCCCGGCCAGGCCCGCGGGCACCGTGGTCCAGGCGACGGCGCACACGCTGTCGCCCTCCTGCCCCCGTGAGTCATAGTAACCCTGTGCCGGGTCATGGGTGACCACCGTGCCGGCGCAATAGCCCGGGCTGAGTGGCAGGACCGCCAGCGTGGCCTCCTCGACCTTGGCGGCGTACACCGGTTCGCTTTGGTAATAGGTCACCTCGGTGCCGACCTCCCAGGCGCGCAGGTCGGCGGTAAACAGCGGGGCACCGTCCTGGAGGATTTCCACGCTCACTTGCCCGGCATACCCGTGCGGGATCGTCGCCGCCGCATCGGCCCACGCCAGCGGCAGGGTCAGGACGCTGTCCGTCGCGCCAAAGTCGTAACCGGCGAAGCGGATCTCCCCGCCGGGCGTCAGGGTCTGGCCGTCCACCTGCAGGGCGGTGGGCGCATCGGCGCTCAGGCGCACCAGCAGGTCGTGGCGGCCGCGCAAGGGTTGGCCGCCGGCGGTGTGCAGCACCACCGGCTCGGTGGTCAGGGGCCAATGGCCGTTGGGCAGGCGCACCGCGCCTGACCCGGCGGTCACCGGCAGGGCAATCGTGTCGCCGTTCGCCGCAATGAGGCGCAGGGGTGCCGGCTGGAAGGTAAAGGGCGCCACCGCCAGGACGTGATTGCCGGCGGCGTCGGTGGCGTCCACCTCGAACTGGTAGTCATTCGCCGCCGCGCTGGGGGGCATCACCGGGTATTCGATGCGATAGATCCCCTGCTCTGCATAGAACCCGACGGCCACGTTCTCCGCCGCCGGGCCGCCGGTGATGCGCACAAAATTGACCACCGGGTCGGCATCGACGTTGTCGGTGACGGTGAACGTAATCTCCGCCAGACCGCCGACGACCGTCCCCGCCAGGGGCTTGGCGTCCGGGCCGCGGATTTTCACCACCGGCGGGGTGGCATCATGCACATAGCCGGTCTTTTTCACCGCCAGGGAGCGGTTGCCGTAATTATCCTCGGCGTACACCGTCAGGTTGTAGACCCCGCTCGGCAGGGCGCCCAGGGGGATCACTGCCTGCCACCACAGGACACCATCGGTGGATTCCAGCCGGGTCGCCGGGAGGCGGAAGTCGCCCGGGACGCCCGTCGCTTCCAGCCAGACGGCTTTCAGGTGGACCAGGGCCCACCAGGAGCCCGTCAGGTATTCGGTCAGGGTCAGCCCGACCTGACGCTGACTGGCCACGGTGGTGATCTCCAGACTTTCCACCACCGGCGGGCGGCCGTCGTAGGTGAGGATGTGATAGATCGTCGGGGTGAAGAGTTCGCCGGTGCGATTGGTCAGCTGGAAGTCCAGCAGTTCCATCTGCATGCCATCCGCGGTCCCGCCGAGGAGGAAGGCCTCGGCGGCGGTGCACTGGGTGGCCCCCGCGGGGATGACGCAGGTGCCGACCACGTCGGCGTTAAAGGTCTGGTCGTAAGCGCGCGGTTCGGCGGTGACGCGGATGCCGGTCAGGGTATCGGGGGTGTTGCGGTTGGTGTCGCGCCCCTGCTGGACGACCTGGGTCGTTCCCGACGCCCACTGCAACTGAATCTCCAGCATCCGCGGGCTGTCGTTGGCGCCGGGCGTCAACACCAGATCCGGCACGAGCGCGGGTCCGGCGCCCCACCAGGTCAGGCTCGCCACGCGGTAGTCGGGGCTGAGGCCGATTGCCGGGTCGAGGCTCGCCGCCGCCACATAGGGGAATGCCATCTCCAGATAGGCATACGCCTCGTCGACGAAATCCGCCTCGGTCAGCGGAAACGCCCCCGCGGGCAGCGCCGGCGCCCGCCGATAGAAGGAAATCCCCGTGGGGTTGTCCTGCCACCACAGCGCCCGCGGCACGCGCAGCAGCATTTTCACCGGATTGGTCTTGACCACCATGCCGGGGACATAGGGGGTGTAGCCGCTATAGGGGCTGCCGGGCACCGGATTGGTGGCGACGTCCGGATCGAACACGGCAAAAAACTCCAGCGCCTCGCCTTCCACCACGCCATCCAGCACCACGGGAAGCGCAAAGGTGGCGGCGTTGCCGGCCTGATCGAAAATGATGAAGCGAAAGCTGTAGGCCCCGTCCGCGGCCGGATAATGGACGCCCGGCTGCAAATCCCAGTTGCCGCCATTGCCGATGGCAACGGTCTCCTCGGTGATGATCGCCGGGGTTTCATAGGCGACCTGCCCGGCGTGGGCGCCTTCCAGATACACCGATTGAAACAGACCGCGGGCGGTGTCCAGACCGGAGTGGGCGTCCTGAATGCCCTCCGCCCAAAATCGGCGCGCCTCAAAGGCGCCGATCAGGGTGTTGTCCGGCAGCGGGTAGAGCTCCCCGGGCCGCCAGGCCTTCCAGCCGAAGCCGCCGGTCATGATCGGCGGTGTACGGTCGATCTGCACCGGGATATTTTCGTGGCTCAGGACGGTGCGTGCCGCGTCGAGGATCTCCGCCCGCAGCCGGTGGTTGCCATCCCCGGCCGGCGGGGTCAGCACCAGCCGCGCGCCGTAGTAGGCTTGACCGTCCACCTCGATCCGGTCCGCGGGACCGAGGCGCTCGGATTCGGCGGCCGTGATCACGGTACCACTGGCGTCGACAAAGGCAATGCGGACATAGCGGTCCAGCCCGCCGGCCAGGGCCAGCCGCAGGTCACCCTGGGGATTGATCGCCGGCGTGGTCGCGGTGGCCGCCTTCTCCACCCCATAGGGGTCGGTATAGACATAATTGATCAGGATTTCTGCCCGGGCGCTGAAGGTGACGGCCAGTAACGCCAGGAGGAGGCCGAGTCGGGAGCGTGTGCGCATGGTGTCCTTCACCGCAGCGGTGGATGGGTGGCTGCGTGGCCGTCGACGATAGCAGGCCGCGCGGGGGGTTTTGCGCGGGATGACTCACGGCCAAGCGGCGCTTGGCCGGGATTTCGCGACGGGCGGCCGGCGCCCCGCCCGGGCGGAACCGGGCGGGGTGGGAGGTTACGGGGTCGGTGTGGGGCGCGGCGCCGACAGTTGGGCCAGTTCGGCGACGTTGCTCAGTTGGCCCTTGTCGTTGCTGGCGACCAGGGTCACCCCCAGGACGCCACGTTCGAGGTGGGCCTTGGTGAGCATGATCTTGTAGGCCGAGGTGGTGCCCCAGGCCACCGGGGTGGTGGGGGCATCGGCGTATGTCACCCACCACTTGTAACTGGCGAGCTTGCCCATGGTCGCGGTGCAGCGGGCGACCACCTGCAGCTGCTCGCCGCTCTTGGCGGTTTCCAGGGTGCACTGCGGGGGCACGCCCTCGATCAGCGTCACCGACTCGCGCCGTTCGACCGCGCGCCCGTAGCTGGTGGTGAGCTTGAAGTCGATGGTGTGCTCGCCGGGGCTGGGGATGTCGAGGCGGTAGGACGAGCCGAGCTGGTCGCTGACCAGGTCACCGTTGAGGCGCACCTCGGCGGCGGTGAACTGCTCGGCGGGCATTTTGCCTTGCGGATAGAGCCTGACCGTCACCGGCGCCGGCGCGCGCTGCCAGCTGTCGCCGATCATGACCTTGGTGTCGAGGAGCAGCGGCGGCGGGTCGCCAACCACCAGGTTCTCCGCCAGTTGCACCAGGTTGCCGCGGCTGTCGGCCACCTGCACCGTCACGGGATAGATGCCGGGTTCCCAGGCGGCCACGGTGACGTAGGTATCGCTCTGCGGGTTACTGGTCGCCGCCGCGGGCAAGGTCCAGGTCACGGTCAACGGTTCGCCGTTGGTATTGCCGTTGGCCAGGTTGAGGGTAAAGCCCACAGTTTTCGGCTGCGCCTCGCGCAGGACGCGCGTGGTCAGGCGGGCGGTGGGGAAGACGTAGGTCCAGGGGCGCAGATCCAGGAAGCCGGTGGCCAGGCTGGCCTCCTCGTAGCCGGGGATCCAGGCGCGGTAGAGCAGGCGCTGGGCCGGGTCGGCGGTGGGGGTATAGGTCAGAGTGTCCCCGGCCACGGTGGTGCCGTCGGGCAGCCGCCATTCGCCCTGGATCACCAGGTTGTCCGCCACGCGGTGGGTGCCCCACGGCGGCGAGAGGGTGGCGGTGTAGGTGTAGGGCTTGCCGACCTCGACGTAGCGGGCGCCGGTGAGGATCGGCCGGTGCAGACGCGGCAGGTCGACGCGCAGGGTATCGCGCGCCGCGCCCCACGCCCGCTGGCGCTCGGGGGCGTCCAGATAGCGGGCCTTGACCTCGAGCTGCCACAGGCCGAGGGCGTCAGCCGGCAGGGTGATGGTGGGCCCGGTCAACTGCAGCGGCGCCTGATCGGCATAGCCACGCCGCACCACCCAGGCATACTCCGTCGGGCGTGCCGGCCCGGCGACGGCGGCGGTCCAGTCCGCCGGGGCGCCGAGCAGGGTGTAATTGGGGCCGCTGAGGGTCACC
>CALMNY010000200.1 GCA_937872125.1 uncultured Candidatus Competibacteraceae bacterium
CACCAGTCCGATAGGAGCGAGAAATCATGACCGGGGTGCTGGGCAGGAAGTTAGGGCGAACGCTCCTCTACGGTTCGCTGCTGGCAGCGGGATGCAGCCAGCAGGCCTGGTACGCGGGGTTTCAGGCGAGCGCGCGACAACAGTGTGCGGCATTGCGCTCGCAGAACGCCGCAGTGCATAGACGAGGTCAACAGTCTGAGCTATCCCCAGTATCAACGGGAACGCGAGGGTATCCCTGATGAAGAAGCGCATTGAAGCGGCGTTACCCGATCGTCATGCCGACTTACACCGGCGGGTGCGGGTCGATACCACCCTTCTGCCCTGGGAAGCCAGCCCCAGCGGTACGGTCTGGCGCCAGCCGCTGTACCGGGTCGGCGGCGAGCACGGCCCGGTGACCAGCCTGGTGCGCTATGCGCCAGGGGGATCGTTCCGCCCACACGCGCATCCCGAGGGCGAGGAAATCCTGGTGCTGGCGGGGGTGTTCGCCGACGAGCACGGCGCGTATCCGGCCGGAACCTACCTGTTCAATCCGGACGGCAGCCGCCATGCCCCGCGTTCCGAGGTGGGCTGCCTGCTGTTCGTGCGCCTGCGCCAGTCTCCCGGCGCGGAACGCCCGCGCGTGGTGGTGGATACCACGACCGGGCCGTGGGCGCCCGGGCCGGCGCCGGGCATCGCGCTTCAACGGCTTTACGCCCACTCGGACTATCCCGAACGGGTCCACCTGGAACACTGGGCGCCGGGCGCCACCCGCCCCCGGCTCGGGCTTCCCGGCGGCGAGGAGTTCTTCATCCTGGCGGGGGCGCTGCGCGATGAGGACGGCGTCCTGGGCGCGGGCGGCTGGCTGCGTTACCCGCCCGGCGATGCGGGCGCGTTGCGCTCGGACGCCGGTTGCCCGCTTTATGTCCGGGGTCGATGACGACGTCGTGGTCGTACCGCTGACCAGCGATCTCGATCGCGCCGAACGTCGTGAACTGGGCTTTCATGGTGGGGCCTCCTCGCTGGAGGGGTGGATGACGGGGACCGCAATCCGCACGCGATCACCGGCCCCGACTCCGAGGGGGATCCAGGATCGGTTCGACCGGCGACCGGGGCGGCCGTCAGGCGGTCAACGTCCCGGGGTTCGTGATCGGTACCGTTCGATGCAGGGAACGAGGGCGGAACGCGCGGTCCGTTGGATCAGGCACAACAGGGCGTGGTCGACCTCCGGCAGGCGGTAGCGGGTCTTCAACTCGGTTTCCATGCGCAGCAACAGGTGGGCCGTCATCTCGGCGTCGGCCAAGGCGCGGTGGGCGCGACCAGCGACCGGCAAGCGAGCATACTCCATGAGAGTGCCCAGTTTGTGGTTGGGCGCATCGGGATACAGGCGCCGGGCCAGCCGCACCGTGCAGGCGAATTCCTGGCGGCGGTACTGGTGGATGCGGGCCAGTTCGGCGTCGAGGACCTTGCGGTCGAACGCGGCGTGGTGGGCGACCAGCGGGAGGTCGCCGATGAAGTCGGCAGCTTGGCGCATCACCTCGGCAGCCGGCGGGGCGCGCCGGATCATCGCGTCGGTGATGCCGGTGAGTGATTGGATGAAGGGAGGAATCCACACCCCGGCATTCATCAGGCTCTGATAGCGATCCACGATGCCGCCCTCGCGCACGCGCACCACGGCGATTTCGGTCGCCCGCGCCCCGGCGTCCGGCCACAGGCCGGTGGTTTCAAAATCGATGACCGCGATCATTTCCATCAGGTTCGGTTCCGGGTGGGTTCGGAGGTCCCAGGCATTGATCGCTGCCGGCCCGCCGCCAGGGATGAAATCGGCCCTGGAGGGACAACTCGAACGCCTGCGGGCGGTCCTGAGCGCCATTCTCGAACTCGCCGAGGAACTCCACCAGGGCGCCATCGAACGGGTTCTCGCCAAAAGCGATTTGGAACTGGGCATTGAAGCCCTGCTGCGGATGACGAAGGGGCGCTGATGCGCTTCGCCGCCGTTCTGGTTCGATCAGAGCCCAAAATAGCCGATGTGATCGATACCTCTATCGATCCAACGGGATCAGGCGCCATAAGACCAGGCCTCGAAGAAGTGGCCGCCATCATCTACCCCCAGCGGAAACGCCAGCCGATCCAACCAGAGACGAGTGTTGTGCTCGGGCAATACCGGCCATCGCAACGCCTCCTCAAATTGCCGAACAGCCTCGCGGACCAAGGCCCGCTCCAGCTTCGAGAGGCTTCGCGTGGTGAACGCGGGGCGAAGTTCTTCTGGAATTTCCAGGAGCGTGACCTGGCGATGCGCTGCCTTGCGATGGATGCCGATGACCTTGAAGATACGACCCGGTTGCCATAGGCATAATCCCCATTCCGGATGCTGAGAGATGGCGTCCACGCAACGGGCGTTGGCCGAAAGAATGAGATAGCGATGCGGGGCGGCAAATCCACCGAACTTGTAGGTCGCATCGCAAAAAGTCGGCTCCCGAAACAGAACGCTCACCCGGTACATGGACCAAATCGCTGGCGATAGCTCGGTGTCGCGGTAGAACGCCGAACATTCCGCAAACGCTGGGTAGGCTGCTGCTGAACGCATGGTAACGGTTCCCCTCCTCCTTCGGCCAGCCCAGACCGGCTATCGCAGAGCAGTCCCGGGTCTCCCGCGAAACCAAAGGGGACCCGGCTACTCCCGCTGCACGGCCAGAATCTCCAACCCGCCACCCCCGACCTTGGCCAGGGCGCGCTCAATCGCCGCATCAATCCAGATCGGATCATTACCAAAGGCGCCACCGCCCAGGCGGGTGAGCAGCACCCGGTTGGACACGCCCCGGCGCGCGTTCAGGATACCGGCGAACAGCGTGGCTTCATAGGCCGCTTCCAGCACCAGGCGCGCGATGGGTTCCCAAGCACGGGCTGGTGGAACGCCGTAGGCGACGGGCATGGCCGAGCAGTAGGCCTGGGTGACGCACGGGCCGGGGGCTTTTTCGGCATCGGTGACTTCCACCTCCCAGTGCAGGCCGATGCGCAGCAGGCCGCGCAGGCGCTCGCGCTCGGCGGCATCGGCGGCGGCCAGGCGGCGGCGGATGCGGGTCAGGCCATCGCGCGTGCACAGGGCATAGCCGTTGCGGTACTCCCACAGCGGCGCTTCCGCATGGCCCAGGGCCGCGCCAAGGTCGGCCAGGGTATTGATCTGGCGTTCGGCGGTCTGGCCGGCACCGCCCGGCAGCGGGACCCGATAGTTGCGGTAGATCGTGCCGGCGCCTGCCGCCATCGCGCACGCCGGCCCCTGGGTCCAATCGTGGGCGTAGCCGGTGACGCCGGCTTCGGGGCTGACGTGGGGGCTGATCATCTCGAGCAGGTTGAACTGGGAGGCCACCTGGATCAGCGCGCCGCGCTGTTCGGGCGCCCGGTGGAGCTGGCGAATATCGCCGCGCAGGGTACCGAGTACCGCCGGCGTTGCGGCGGTGGGCAGGGGTCCGACGCGGTCGCGCAAGGTCGCCAGGGCGATCACGTCCAACTGGCCCATGCCGTAGCGGCGGCCGGTCTTGACGTTGACAAGCTGGTCGCCTGCGGTGGTCAGGCGCGCGTGCGTCTCGGCATACGAGCCTTCGGCGAAGCCGGTAATACCCTCAAACCAATCCATTTTTCTTCCGTTCGCCGACGGTGGGGTAGCGGTCGGGAATCCGCCCGTCCTCGGCTCGCCGGTCCTTCGGACACCAGCCACCCACCGGCAGGCCTAGCGCCAGGGCGACATCGAGGGCTGCCCGGTCTACGCCGGTTTGGCCGCCGCTGACGATCTTGAGGCGCGTCACGGCTTTTCCTGAGACGATCCATAGCGCCGTTCAAACTTCTCAACCACCCGCCACAGATCGGGGGTCAGGCGGGCTTCCACCTCCGCTCGGATTGAGTCCGGGACACCGCCGTAAAACGCCTCGGCGATACCGCCAGCGATGCAGGCCAGGGTGTCGCTATCCCCGCCCAGCGAAACGGCGTTGCGTACCGTCTCTTCGTAGGATTCGGCGTCGAGAAAGGCGATCAGGGCCGCCGGGACGCTGCCCTGGCAGGAAACGTCGAACATGTAGCCGGGCCGGAGGGCGTCGACCGTCCCCGCCAGGTCGTAGCCGAACGGGGTCTGAATCCGGGCGCGGATCGTCGCTTTCTCCGCCCCGGTCCGGGCCAGATAGACCGCCAGTGCGGTCGCCTGCGCGCCCTTGATCCCCTCGGGGTGGTCGTGGGTGATTGCCGCGCTGAGTCGGGCCTGGCGCAGCACCTCGTCCTCGGAGTCGAATGCCCAGCCCACCGGGCTGACCCGCATCGCGGACCCGTTGCCCCAACTGTGGTACGGCTGGGGATCGGCGGCGCACAGCCACTCGAAGAATGCCCCGCCGTAGCCCGCATGGGGATAGCGGCGGCCCCAGTCCCGGACCGCATCCTGGTAGGGACGGCCGGTGAGGATGGCGTCGGCGATGGCCACCGTCAGCACGCTGTCGTCGGTGAACCGGCTGCGCGGCTGGAACAGGGGAAATTCCGTGCTCTTGATCGGGGCGGGTTCGTACACCGATCCGATGATGTCTCCCGCGATGGCGCCGATCATGGGGTTGCTCTCCTCGGTCGAATCAGGGTCGGTCATCCGCGTCTTGCGTCCTGGCGACCGACGATCGCCCCTCTTCCCGCCAACGCTCGATCACCGTTACCGCCAGGCCTTCGAAGCCGGATTCGGCGCGGACATCGCGCGGCGGGATGGCCAGTCGGCCGGTGGTTGGTTCGGCCGCTCGCGAACGGCCTCAGCGGCCACCGCGCGGCGGGATGGTCTCTATTTGCCCTGCCGATCCGCGGGGATATACGGGATCAATCCTTTCCGATAAGCCATTTCTTGAAACTCGCGCGGTAGGTGGCGTGCATCCACAATGAAACCATTGATTTCAATCTGCCACACCATGGGGTTCTCCGCAATTCGACTGGGCAATAACCACGTCGCCTCAAACGGAGACATGTTCAGCAGGTCGCGAACCCGCTTGGCTTTGTTCGCCCCACTACTCTTGCTGACGCCGAAAGCGCCGCACAATTCCTCCGCGCTCAGGGAGGGTTGTTGGGAGCGATCAAAGAGAAAATTGACCGTGCCCAGCGCGTAGACGAGGGCGCACGCCCATATTTCCAGCCGGCCCCGCATCAGAGGCGAAGGGCGTTTGCGGGCTAATGCCGCTGCCGCCGACCGGCACAGCGCGGCATATTCTTCGTTCAAAAGGCGATGGCAGAACGTATCGGTCAGTTCCACAACAGCCGCATACTGAGCTTGCAGGGCCTTCGGGACCGATTCGGAACGCGGCTTGACCATGGGGCCTCGGTGGGTCGGTAGGATGGGAAGGGAGGAGGGCGAAAGCTTACCCGATCACACGCGTCCATTGGCAACAACCTGACACCGATCGGCACCCCCAGTCAGGGGAATGCGCGGGGGCAATTTCGGGCGTTTTCGAACGCCCGGCCACGTCCAGCGCCACCACGAGGCACGGCTTGCCAAGCTTTCGGGGGGTGTCGCGGTCAGCGCGGCGGCGGCGGTCGCTCCTCCGCATCGCCCAGCGCCCATAGCGCCGCCGCGCGGGCGTGGAGAGCGGTCGTGTCGAACAGCGGCACCGACGCATCG
>CALMNY010000201.1 GCA_937872125.1 uncultured Candidatus Competibacteraceae bacterium
TTCCTGACCTACGGCGACATTCCCGCCGCCGAGCATCAGGAACGCTTCGAGGCGCAGGCCCTGCGCCGGTTCCAGGCGCTGCAACTGGATTTGGCCATTCCTCCCGAACGGCGCTATACCGAGCCGCTTGCCGACTTTACTCATTACCCGTTCGATGGCAGCGAAGACCCGCGTGACCAGACCCACATCGTGCTGGGCTGGCTGCTGGGGCCGATCACCGACCCGCTGGCGACGCTGCGGGCGCGGCTGTTGAGCGACGTGCTGCTGGATAACAGCAGTTCGCCGCTGCGCCACGCGCTGGAAACCTCCGAACTGGGCGCGGCGCCATCGCCGCTGTGCGGATTCGATACCGCTACCCGCGAAGCCACTTTCGTCTGTGGTTTGGAAGGCTCCAACCCCGAACATGCCGAGGCGGTTGAAACACTGATCTTTGACGTACTGCACCAAGTCGCCGCCGAGGGCGTGCCGCAGGATGCGGTGGACGCCGCCCTGCACCAACTGGAATTGAGCGAGCGGGAAATTACCGGCGACGGCTTCCCCTACGGTCTGCGCCTGCTGATGGAAGCCCTGACGCCAGCCATTCACGGCGGCGATCCGGTCACCGCGCTGGACAGCGATCCGCTGCTGGAACAGTTGCGCACGGAGAGCCGGGCGGCGGACTTCATCCCGAATCTGGCCCGGCAACTGCTGCTGGACAATCCGCATCGGGTGCGGCTGACCATGGCTCCCGATCCGGCGCTGGCGGCGAAACAGGCTGCCGCCGAGCGTGAGCGGTTGGCTGCCATTCGGGCCACGCTGGCGGAAGCCGATAAAGTCCGCATCGTCGCTCAGGCACAAGCTCTCGCCGAGCGCCAGCAATGCCAGGATGATCCTGAACTGCTGCCCAAAGTGGGGCTGGCGGACGTGCCAGCAGAGCTGAAAATCGCCGAAGGCATCGCCCGCCCGGTCGGCGCATTGCCCGCGCACTGGTACGCCCAAGGCACCAACGGCATGGTTTACCTGCAAGCCATCCTCGACCTGCCGGCGCTGGAATCCGATGAACTGGATCTGCTACCGCTGTTTTGCGCCTGTCTGAGTGAAGTGGGCAGCGCCGGGCGCGATTACCGGACCACGCAAGCCCGCCAGGCAGCGGTCACCGGTGGCCTCAGCGCCCGCGCCACCGTGCGCGGCGGAGTGGACGACGTCAATCAGGTTAAAGGCGTCCTGGTCCTCGCCGGCAAGGCGCTGGCCCGCAATCAGGCCGCCCTGTCTGACCTGCTGTGGGAAACTCTGACCAGCGCCCGGTTCGATGAACTACCCCGCCTGCGCGAGCTGGTCGCCCAGATGCGCGCCCAGCGCGAAGAGGCGATCACCCACCACGGCCACCTGCTGGCGCTGGCCGCCGCTTCTTCCAGCCTGAGTCCGGTGGCGGCGCTCAATCATCGCTGGGATGGGCTGCAAGGCTTGCAGCGCCTCAAGGCGCTGGATGACGCGCTGGATGACGTTGAGGCGCTGACCGCCTTCGCCGCCCGGCTGGAACGGTTACGCGACCGGCTGCAACCCCTGCCCCGGCAACTGCTGACGGTCAGCGAAGCCGAGCGGCAGGACGCCATCGCCGAGGCGCTGGCCGCTCGCTGGCAGGACGGTCACCCCTCAGCGGTAGAGCCGTTTGCGCTGGCGGCCCCGGAAGCGCAACCGGCCCGGCAAGGTTTCCGGGTCAATACTCAGGTCAATTTCTGCGCCAAGGCGTATCCGACCGTCGCGCCGAATCATCCCGATGCGCCGGCCCTGCACGTGCTGGGCGATTTCCTGCGCAACGGCTACCTGCACCGGGCCATCCGCGAACAGGGCGGCGCTTACGGTGGCGGCGCGGGTTACCATCCGGACAGTGGTTCGTTCCGCTTTTATTCCTACCGCGATCCGCGCCTGGCCGACACCCTGGCCGACTTCGACCGGGCGCTGGAGTGGCTGCACACTCATGAACATCCGGAGCGGACGCTGGAAGAAGCGATCCTTGGCGTCATCGGCGCGATTGATAAACCCGGCTCGCCCGCCGGCGAGGCGATCAGCGCCTTCTTCGGCGCGCTGTTTGGCCGCACGCCGGAACAGCGCCGCACCTATCGCCAACGGATTTTGGCCGTCACGCTCGATGATCTCAAACGGGTGGCGGCCACCTGGCTGCACCCGGAGAAAGCCCACTGGGCAGTGCTCAGCGATGCGCGTACCCTGGCGGAACAGTCTGATTGGCCTATTATTGCGATTTGATCCGGCGAAGGATTCCCGTGGATGCGTAAACCAATCCCCCAACAACCCCGCGCTCGACTCGAAGATCTGCCCACTCGGGAATTGATCGCCCGGGGCGTGGCTCTGCTGTCGGACCAGAATTACAAGGACGCCATTGACGTCTACAAGTTGCTGCTCAAGCGCGAGCCGCAACCCGAAGCCGGCTGGCGCGACTCGCTGGCCAAGGTCTACCTGGAGCGCGCCCGGCAACTGGCGCAGAAAGCCATGCACCGCGAAGCCGCCGTGCTGTGGGAGAACATTCCCACGCTCTGCGGCCAAACCCCGCAACCCGACCTTTACCTTGACTGGCTGCTGCGTTCCGGCCAGTACGCCAAGGCCATGCGCGCCTACGCCAGCCACGCCGCCGCTCTGCCCGCCGGCGGTGAACTGGAAACCCTGCTGGCCGCACTGGCGCTCGCCGGCCAGAAGGAAGTGCTCCAGGCCATCCCGCCGGACGCGCCGCTGCGCACCCACCTGACCGCCGCCCAAGCCGCGCTGCGTGCCTACACCCAGGGCGAGGCCGAGGATGCGGTGCGCGAGCGCCTGAAAGCCATTTCGATTCGCTCGCCCTACCGCGACTTGCGCCAGGCGCTGGCGGCGTTGCTCAAACTGGAAACCGACCCGACCGGCGCTTTGGCCCTGGTCGAACGCATTCCGCCGACTTCTCCCTATCAGGACCTGGTCGAACTGGTTCGGGCCAGCGCCGCCACCGATCCGGCCCGCGCGTTACTCGCCCTCACTCCGGCCCAACGTGAACTGGCCGGCCTGTTCGGTCTGGACGCGCGCCAGCTCAAGCTGCTCAAGGACTGGGCGCGGCTGGGCGACCATCCCAGCGACAAGGCGAAGTTCGAGTTCATCGCCGCCAACCTGGCGCTGTTCGACCGGGAGCAGGCCCGCCGCGCGTGTCTGGCGCTGCTGCTGGGCTACCCGCAGGGGTCGAAAACCTATAGCAACCTGTTCGGGCCGCTGCCGCCGTTCGAAGCGCAACAGTTAAAAGCGTTGCGCGCAGAACGGGAAGACGACGACCTCGACCGTACCCTGCGTGATTGGCAGGGTTGCGTTGACCTGCTGCGCCACGAAACCGACCCGGACTCCCGGCTGATGGCGGCGCTCATCCTGCGCCACATGGCCGAGTTGCTGCGCAAGGGGGACGACGGCTGGGACGATGGCGAGCAGCTCCGCGACTGCCTGGAGCAGAGCCTGCGGTTCGACCCCGACGACCGCGATGTCTATCTGCAACTGGCGATTTTGTACAAGGAAGTTGACAACGATAAGGAGTATCACCAGTGGGTGGAACAGGCGGTCAAGCGGTTCCCTGACGATCCGCTGGTGCTGCTGGCGGCAGTCAAAACTGCCACCGCCCGCAAGGCCCACAAGAAAGCCGCCGGTTTCGCCGCCCGGGTGCTGGAACTGGACCCGATCAACACCAAGGCCCGCACCGTCCTGATCAATGCTCATCTGGCCCACGCCCGCAAGCTGATGCGGGGCGACAAATACGCGCTGGCGGAAAAGGAACTGGACAGCGCCGGTCAGTTGGAGCGGGACAACGCCCGCACCGGCATCGTCGAAATCAACCGGGGCCTGCTGGCGCTGCAACAACGTCAGCGCGACCTCGGGCGGCGCTGGTTGCGGGAAGGCGTTCGCCTCGCCGGCAGCCCGCTGCTGGCCTGGGTGCGCCTGGCGGTGGAGACGCTGCGGCTGAAGCTGGAGCCAGCCGACTTCCAGCGCGATGCTGACCTGAGCGACCCGCGCAAGCTGAACGCCAGTCGCACTGACCTGCTGGCCCTGGCACAACTGCTCAACGCCTATCGTGAAGAAGAGGTCAGCGACCTCGACACCGTCCTCGAAGACCTGGAAAAGCCCCTGCAACGCACGATCAAAGCCCTGACCAGCGAGGATGACTTGCTACTGATCTGCGAAAGCCTGCACCAGGCGCCGCATTATGGTCTGCTGGAATACGCCGCCACCCGGGCGCTGGAGGTTCAGCCAGAACGGTCGCTGTTCGTCTACTACCAGATTTATGGCCGCGCCGAGGGCGACCTGGACCTCGTCAAGGATCGCGATTACGACCGGCTGGAGCAGGCCATGGAACGGGCTACCGCCGCCAAGGACCACCGCGCCGCGACCTCGATCACCCGGTTTCTCAGTCAAAGCCCGTTTTCCTTGCCCTTCGCGCCCAAGGGTCGCGGCCCGGCGCCGATGCCCATGCCCATCCCGATACCGCCCAAGATGCGGCGCGAGATCGAAGACATGCGGCGGGAACTGGAGCGGCTGCCGCCGCCGCTGCGGGACCGGATGCTCGACCAGATTCTGGACGAGCTGCCGCCCGACGACGAATTTCCGCCGGGAGTCCAGCGGGCCCTCATGAAAATGATGCTGCTCGGCGGAGGCATCGAAGACCTGTTGGATGAGCTGCCGGAGGATCTCCCCCTGCCCTTGCCCGGCGGTCGGGGTGGCCGCGGCAAACGCCGGAGTTAATCATGCCTAATCCCTTTGATCTGCTGGGCGTCGCCGAAGACGCCAGCGACGACGCCATCAAGAAAGCCTATCTGCAACGGGTGCGCGAGCATCCGCCGGAGCGCGATCCCGACCGGTTCCAGGCCATTCGCGCCGCTTACGAAGCCATCAAAACCCGCAAGGCTCGGCTGAGTTACCGATTGTTCCACCAGGAAACGCCCGATCTGGCCGAACTGACCACCGTTGCCCTGCGCCCCGGCGACGCGCGCCGCCGCCCCTCCGAAGCGCAGGTGCGGCAACTGCTCAGCCAGCGCCTGACCGGCCAGAAATAACATTCCCCATGGATATCGAAACCAAAGAGCACTTGCTGGAGCGCTTCCGCGCTTATCTGGACGAACTGCCGGACGCCGCCCGCGCCGAGCTGGATGAGGAAACCGGCCAGACCGATCTGTATTCGCTGTTCAGCGAACTGGCGGCGCTGAAGAACGAGGTCCGGCTGGAATCGCGGCAGGTCAAAACTGCGCTCGACGAATTCCGGGCAGTGTTTGAAACGCTGCAAACCAGTCAAACCCAGCTCGGCAGCGAACTGGATCGCGCCCGCGCCATGGCGCCGGAACAGCGGCGGGCCGCGCTCAAACCGGTGCTGCGGGAATTGGTGGAACTGTATGACCGGCAGGAAGCGGGCCTGCGCGTCCTGCAAAACTATCGGCCCACCGTGCTGAGCCGCCTGTTCGGGCTGGGGCGACGGGAACGGGCGCTGTTGCAGGCCATCACCCAGGGGCAGGACATCAGTCTGCGCCGGCTGGAGCAACTGCTCAACAGCCAGCACGTGACCGCCTTGCCGGCTCTGGGCCAGCCGCTCGATCCGCACACCATGCGCGCCGCCGAAGTCGAACAACGCCGCGATGTCGGCAATGGCATCGTGACCGAAGAACTGCGCCGGGGTTATCTCTGGCAGGGTGAGTTGCTGCGGCTGGCCGAAGTCAAGGTCAACCGCCAACCGGAACCGCCCGTCCCCGCCATCCCACCGCCGACCGAACCCTCACCATCCCCAACCGAGACTCCTTCTGATGGCTGAAAAAATCATTGGCATTGATCTGGGCACCACCAACTCCGAAGTCGCGGTGGTGGACCACGGTCGCGTCACCGTCATTGACATCACGCCGGACCACCCGATCCTGCCGTCCTTCGTCGGCCTGGCCGACGATGGTTCGATTCTGGTTGGCGAGCCGGCCAAGAACCAGTACGTGCTTTATCCCGAACGCACCATCAAGTCCATCAAGCGGCGGATGGGCAGCGCCGACCGGGTCGAACTGGGCGACGCTACCTATTCGCCCCAGGAAATCTCCGCCATCATTCTGCGGCGGTTGAAAGCCGTCGCCGAATCCTACCTGGGCGAACCGGTTCACAAGGCGGTCATCACGGTGCCGGCCTACTTTTCCGACGCCCAGCGCCAGGCCACCCGCGAAGCGGGAGAAATCGCCGGGCTGGAAGTGATGCGGATCATCAACGAGCCGACCGC
>CALMNY010000202.1 GCA_937872125.1 uncultured Candidatus Competibacteraceae bacterium
CGATTCGTCGAGAACGAAGGCGATTCGCTCATCCCAGATCAGGCCAAGCCGGGTCACCTGCTTGCCGGCGTGCAAATGGCTGCGCATTTCATCACCGGTCAGGTCCTGGCCCCGGCAACGCACAATTCCGCCGGCGTCGCCGCTCTCACGCAATTCGCAGACATCGCCCAAGGTGAACCCGGCCGGCGCCCCACCCTCAGCGAGCCAGGCGGTCATGATCGCCGACGGGGACCACACGACCCGGGGTGGCGCAACCGGCAGTGAATCGAGTGTCTTGCGCAACATGCTGGTGATTTCTTCAACGCCCCGGGGTGCGGCGCTATCCACGACCAGCCAGCCCGCCGCTGCATCCAGATAAGCATAGCCGAGCCGGCTTCGGGTCAGGGCGCGGGGTAATAAATCTTGTACGAGCTGGTCGCGCAAGTCCTGCTTTTCGCGGCGACGCACCGGCCGCCCCTCCTGGTCCTCGATCACAGCGATGCGCTCAGCCAGCGCCTGATTGACCACCATCGCCGGCAATACCTTTTCTTCGGTTCTCAGGCACATCAACAGGCGGTTATTCACCCCATGCACCAAGTCCACCGCCTTGCGTCCCAGCGGCGGCGTCCAGCCAGCGGCGCTGGGCTGATGGCTGGGACAAGGCTGAAAAGCACACTGCTCCAACCGCGCCGCCAGCGCTTCAGCCGTGAAGGGAAACGGCTCAATCCATCGTAATAACGTTAAATTTTTAAACCACATCGTTCTGTCCGTCTCCAAGGGGGCGGGCATTATCCGTCCTCGGGGCTGAATCGCCAAGGCTCTCGCGCCAAACCGGCGGATATCTCTTCAACTGAGAATACCGATACCATTCGGTTTTCATGTTGCGTTGCAGCAGAATTCACGTTACGCTGCAAAATAACCATTCCGACGATCTGCGACAGCTTTGGGAGCCACTCAGCATGACCCACGATGCAATGACACAACTATCCGAGCAGTACCGTGACCTGTTAGCCCCGGTCATCAAGGCTAATAAACTGTCCGCCGCCAATCTGGAAACTCTGGTCAACTTCCAGATGAGCGCCTTGCAATCCTATGTGGACATGGCGATCAACCGGATGAAAGCGGCCGCCGACATCAGCGATCCCACCAGCCTGCAAGACTTCCTGACCGGCCAAGTCGAAACGATTGCCAGCATGCAGCGGAAGTTCGTAGAGGATGCCAAAATCCTCAGTGAGTTAGTGGCGCGCTTCAAAGCCGAATTTGACAAGCTGGCCCAGGACAGCGCGATGTTGATGAAGTAGCACCCCCGCGGAACCTGCCAGAGGTTCCGCGTCCTCTGCCCCTATCCAACGTCTCTGCTATCATTGCTCACTGCTTCGCTCTGAAGCGTCGCTCCCTTTTTTCCCACGATGCCCAAAACCCGGATCGTCGTCGGCCTGTCCGGCGGCGTGGATTCCTCGGTCGCTGCCCTGCTGCTGGTCGAGCAGGGCTACGACGTGCATGCCGTCTTCATGAAAAACTGGGAGGACGCTCAGGACACCGGCTACTGCGCCGCCGCCGAAGATTTGGAGGATGCGCGGGCGGTGTGCGAAACGCTGGATATTCCGCTGCACCTGGTCAATTTCACCGCCGAGTACCGCGACCGGGTATTCCGCTACTTTCTGGACGAGTACGGCGCGGGCCGGACGCCAAACCCGGACGTGCTGTGCAACACGGAAATCAAGTTCAAGGCATTCCTCGACCACGCCCGGCGGCTGGGCGCCGATTACATCGCCACCGGCCACTACGCCCGCTGCGTAGAACAACAGGGGCAGTTCCTGTTGCTCAAGGGCGGCGATCCCGGCAAGGATCAAAGTTACTTCCTGCACGGCCTCAATCAGGCGCAACTGGCCGGCGCGCGGTTCCCGGTCGGTGAGTTGCGCAAATCTCAGGTGCGAGAACGGGCCGCCGCCGCTGGTCTGGTCACCCACGACAAAAAAGACAGCACCGGCATCTGCTTTATCGGCGAGCGCCGGTTCCGCGAATTTCTGAGCCGCTATCTGCCGGCTCAGCCGGGTCCGATCCAGACGCCGGAGGGCGAAACCCTCGGCGAACACAGCGGCCTGATGTTCCACACCATCGGTCAGCGCCAGGGACTGGGCATCGGCGGTCGTCGGGAGGGGAGCGGCGAACCCTGGTACGTCGCCGGCAAGGATCTGGAGCGCAACACGCTGATCGTGGTGCAGGGTCGCGATCACCCCGCCCTACTCCACCACCGGCTGCGGGCGGCGGCGCCGCACTGGATCGCTGGCGAACCCCCCGCCATACCGCTACGCTGTCGGGCCAAAATCCGCTACCGACAGCCGGATCAGGACTGCGTGCTGGAACGGCTGGACGCCCATAGGCTGGACGTAGTCTTTGCCGAACCGCAGCGAGCCATTGCCCCGGGCCAGTCGGTGGTTTTCTACCAGGACGAAATTTGTCTGGGTGGCGGAATCATCGCCGCCGCCTACGATTGAAACCAATCCTCGCTACTGAATACGCCTACCCCATGCCCCAAACGGACCACGACCGCGCCATCGCCCTGGCCGGAATGATGCAAGCCATTGATCTCGTTCGTAACATTGCCCAGCGCGGCCAGACGAACGCGGACGATACCGCTACCTGCCTGAACAGCCTGCTCCAGATTGACGCCGCCAGCAGCGCCGCCATCTACGGCGGCGTCGCCCGGTTGCGCACCGGGTTGCGCCTGCTCGAACAACAGCTCGAACAACCTCGGGATATGGAGCTAACTCGTTATGCGGTTGCGCTGCTTGGCCTGGAACGCAAGCTGGCCCGGCACCCGGACCTGCTCGCAGCCATCCGCACCGGCATTGAAGACACGATCCGCAATCTGTCGCATTTTTCAGTCGATCACAGCAACACCATCGCCCGTCTTGCCGACCTTTATTTGAACAGCCTGAGCACCCTGACGCCACGCATCATGGTTAACGGCGACCCCATCCACCTGAACAACCCGGATAATGCCAACCGGATTCGGGCGCTGTTGCTGGCCGGCATCCGGGCGGCGATCCTGTGGCGGCAAAGCGGCGGCGGCCGGCTGACGTTGCTGTTGCGGCGTAATCCGCTGTTGCGGGAAACCCGGCGGTTGCTGGCGAGTCTGGAGTGAGGGTGCGAGTGGCCTTCAATTTTTCCGGTACGCTTCCATCACATTAGGTAATTGCCCGATCTTGTCGAGCACGCGACTGAGCTGGACCACGTCGGTGATTTCCAGGGTCAGCCCCATGCGGGCGATGGAAGTTTCCTTGTCGGTCAGGGTGTTAGCCCCCAGCACGTTCACCTGATCGTTGGCCAGGATCGAGGTGATGTCGCGCAGCAGGCCGGAACGGTCGTGGGCGACGATCATCACGTCCACCGGATAGGTCGCCGGCGTCTCGCCCCAACTCACCTCGATGATGCGCTCATGATGCTGGCTGGCCAGCGCCAGCAGATTGGCGCAATCCTGGCGGTGAATAGTCACGCCGCGCCCCAGGGTGATATAGCCGGCAATCGGCTCGAACGGCGCCGGCTGGCAGCAGTGCGCCATCTGGGTCAACAGCCGCCCCACCCCACGGATTTGCACATCGCCCTTGCCCATGCCCGGGTCGGTGGGTCGGGGCTTGCGAGCGATGGGCAAGCTATCCCCTGTCGCTGGAGCCGCCGGCAACAAATCCTGAATCCGCGCCACCACCTGCGCCATGGTCAGGACACTGTGCCCCAGTGCGGCAAACAGGTCATCCGGCTTGGCGAAGTTGAGTTTTTCCGCCACTTTCTCCAGCTTGAGATGGCGGATGCCCAGCCGCTGGAACTCCCGCTCCAGCGTGGCGCGGCCAGCGGCGATGCTCTTGTCCTGATCCTGCTGGATGAACCATTGCCGAATTTTGGCCCGCGCCCGGTTGGTCTTGACATAGCCCAGATGGGGGCTGAGCCAGTCGCGGCTGGGGTTGCCGACCTTGGCGGTCAGCACCTCGACCTGTTCGCCGTGCTTGAGTTCGTAGCTCAGCGGCACGATGCGGCCGTTAACCTTGGCACCCCGGCAGCGATGGCCAACCTCAGTGTGGACGTGGTAGGCAAAATCCAGCGGCGTTGCGCCTTGCGCCAGTTCGACGATGGCGCCCTTGGGGGTAATCGCATAAACCCGATCCTGAAAGGCCTCCGCCTTGAACCGCTCCAGTAGATCGCCTTCGTCGGCCTCATCTTCCCGGTATTCCAGCATTTGCCGCAGCCAGGCGATCTGCTGGTGAGCAGCGTCGCCCGACCCCGGGCCGCCTTCCTTGTAACGCCAGTGCGCGGCCACGCCCAGTTCGGCGTGCTGGTGCATGGCGCTGGTGCGAATCTGCACCTCCACCGCCCGGCCTTCCGGCCCGACGACCGCCGTGTGTAGCGACTGATAGCCGTTGGGCTTGGGATGGGCGATGTAGTCGTCGAATTCCCGATGGATATGGTTCCAGTGGGCATGCACCACGCCCAGCGCGGCGTAGCAGTCATTTACTGTATCCACCAACACCCGTACCGCACGCACGTCGAAAATCCGCTCAAAAGCCAGCTTCTTGCGCTGCATCTTGCGCCAGATGCTGTAGATATGCTTGACCCGGCCCCCCACTTCAGCGTGAATGCCGGCCTGTTGCAAATGATCACGCAACTCCTCCATGACCCGGGCAATGTAGCGTTCCCGGTCGGCGCGGCGCTCGTCCAGCGCGGCGGCAATCTGTTTGTACGTAGCCGGATCGAGAAAACGCAGCGCCAGGTCTTCCATTTCCCACTTGATCCGGCCGATGCCGAGCCGATTGGCCAGCGGCGTAAAGATGTCCAGGGTTTCCTGAGCAATGCGCCGCTGGTCTTCGACAGCCGCCCGGCTCAACTGGCGCAGCGTGTGCAACTGCATCGCCAGTTTGATCAGCACCACCCGCACGTCCTGGGCCATCGCCAGCAGCATCTTGCGCAGGCTTTCCAACTGGCGGCCAGCGTGCTGGCCACTCTGGTGCAACTCGCCGATGGCGTCCAGCTTGGCGATGCCGTCCACCAGTTGGGCCACGCCCACCCCGAATTCGTCTCGCACCGCCACCCGCTTGAGCTGACCGGTCGCCACCGGCTCGTGCAACAGGGCGGCCGTCACGACTTCATGATCCATGCGCAGGTCGGCCAGCAGATCGGCTACTGCCAGTTCCGGCTCACCGCTCAGGGCATAGGCCCGGCGCACGATCTCGATCTGCGCAGGCGTCCATGGGACCTGCAGGGTATTCAGCCACGTGTCAAAATCCGCGCCGGTCAGCGCAGTTTGCCTGGAAGCAACCATGAAGTATCCCCGAAAAACGGTTTGGAACGGCGCAACTGCTCCGTCGCCGGACGGCGATAGGGCGGGTTGGTAAGAGACAGACGACACCGAGCAGGAACAGGAACGCAGGACAGAATCCTGCGCTCCTGCGTGGGAGCTACGTCCCAAGGCGTCGCGGGCCACTGAAGCAGCCCAACTGGCGTTCCCACGCCGGAGCGTGGGAACGAGAACCTCCTCAAAATTTTACTGACAGCGCGCTAGTTGTTCTTGGCGCCCTGATCCACCCACTTGCGGATCGTAGCCAAATCGGCTTCCGGCAGCTTCACCTTGCCGTGGGGCATCTGGATGGAGGGATCAACGCCAGGCCGGCCTTCGATCAAGCGGTTCAGACTGCTGTTGAGGCTCTGACCGGGGACGATGACTGGCCCCATCTTGGTGCCCTTCATCAGTTCCTCATAGGTGCTCAGCGCCAGCCCGCTTTTCTGATAGCCCTCTTTATCAGGCGCGATATGACACTCCAGGCACTTCGCCTTCAGAATCGGAAATACGTCTTTCTGGAAGCTCACCGGCTTGTCGGAGCCGCCGCCGCAACCCGCCAGCGCCCCAAACCCTAAAAGCAACGCGGATGCAAGCAATTGACGAGAATTCATGGATTGCCCTTTGAATGAGTTGTTTTCGATAGAGGTTGGATGATACGGCGCTAATCTTATCAAACTACAGCCGCGCGGGGATGCCACGACGGCGCGAATCGCCGTTTATCCGCTCCGAGCCGATCCGCGCCCCTTGCGTTCGCTTATCCTCACGGAAAACCATCCTTTAGCGATTCGGCGTATACTAAACAGTCAAAATGCACGGCCCCCGGTCTGGGCCGCACTGGTTGTCTGATCAGAGGCACCGAGTTTGAAGCAAACCCAACCGACATCGCCCGTCAAGCCGTTCGTGGTCCGCAACGCCACCCGCCATCGGGCATGGCCTCAACCGTCAACATAACAGGATGAACAACGTGACGAGCCCGAAACTTCAACCCGAACTGCAACGTATCGTCGAAGCCCGCCACCATGACCCCTTTGCCGTGCTGGGCCGCCATCCCCAGGATAAAAAGGTCGTGGTGCGCGCTCACCTGCCCCATGCGCAGGAGGTCCATATCGCTGAAGGCAACCTGCCGCTGCAACGGATTCCCAACACCGATCTGTTCGAGTGGCAGGGCAAGCCCGATCAGGTGCCGGAACGCT
>CALMNY010000203.1 GCA_937872125.1 uncultured Candidatus Competibacteraceae bacterium
GACGGGATGTCCTCCGGCGATCCAGTTGCCGATGTCGATGTCGTGGACGTGTTGCTCGACGATGTGATCGCCGCTCAACCAAGTGAAGTAATACCAGTTGCGGACCTGGTATTGCATTTCGGGCTGGGCGGGCCGGCGCGGACGGTGGTCAACCCGGCCCCTGGCAGCGAGGAACCCGCGACGGCGGTTGAAAATCTTTCCTTTGCGCCCGCCCGCATTCTGGTGGCGGATGACCATGCGGCCAACCGTCGGCTGCTGGTGGAATACCTGTCACCCTACGGCTTTGAGTGGATCGAAGCCGAGGATGGCGCCCAGGCCCTGGCGCACGCTCGACACTATCGGCCGGCACTGATCCTGATGGACATCGCGATGCCAGTGCTGGACGGGCTGGAGGCGACCCGGCGGCTGAAAGCCGATGCCACGACGGCGGGGATTCCGGTGATCGCGGTCACCGCTTCGGTCACTTCGGAGCAGGAGGCGGAAGCGCAGGCCATCTGCGCAGCCTACCTGCAAAAACCCGTGAGCCAGCCGACGTTGATCGCTGCCTTGCAACGATTTCTGCCCCATGTTCAAACGGCGCAGACGGTGCTCGATCCCTCGCCCGAGACCTTGAATCCCTTGCCCAACCACGCTGATCTCCGACTTCCCGCCGCGCTGTACGAACAGTTGCGCGCATTGCGGCCGCCCTTTGCCTCGATCAACGAACTGGAGGCGTTTGGCCGCGTGCTGGCGCAGGAAGGCGAACGGCGGGAAGATTCCACCCTGCGGGAGTTGGGTCAGCTTTTGCTGCGACTGGTGGAGGCATTTGACATGGCAGGCCTGCGCCAGCAGATTGAAGCGCTCCAGGCGGCGGCGCAACCCGGCGAGTAGCACATCCATGTCACCCAATCAGAAAGAAAACGCCCGGCGCAGCATCCTGGTGGTGGATGATGACCCGCGCAACCTTCGGGTGGTGGGCAGTCTGCTCAAGGAGTCCGGCTACCAGGTGCATGTGGCGGACAGCGGCGAACTGGCTCTGGCGATTGCCGGGGAAGTCCCGCTCGATCTCATTCTGTTGGATATTCGGATGCCGCGAGGGATGGATGGTCTCGAAACCTGCCGGCAGCTCAAGGCCGACGACCGCACCCGCCCCATTCCGGTGATCTTCCTCACCGGCAAGGAAGATGAGGAGACCACGGTGCGCGCCTTCACGGCGGGCGGCGCGGATTATGTGAAAAAGCCGTTCGACGCCCAGGTGCTGCTGGCCCGGGTTCGGACCCAGGTGGAACTGGGCGTGTTGTCGCGCACGCTGGAGCGCGCCCTGGCCGAACGTACCCAGGAATTGCGCGACGCCAACGCCCAGCTCCGGCAACTGGCCATGGAGGTGTCGTTGGCCGAGGAACGCGAAAAGAAGCGCCTGGCGGGCGATCTGCACGACAGTCCGATGCAGAAGCTGGCGCTGGCCCAGATGCAAATCGCGTCCGCAGCGAAATGCCGCGATAGCGAGTCGGATGTTTTACTGGAATCCGGTCTGGAACTCTTGCGCGATGCCTTGCAAGAACTGCGGTTTTTGCAATTTGAACTCAGCCCGCCGCTGCTCTATCAGGAGGGCTTGGCGGCGGCGTTGCAATGGTTGGCCTCCCACGCCCGGCAACGCTGGGGGTTGGACCTGTCCTTTACCGGCTCGGAACCGTTCCCGGCGCTGGATCCAGAACCGTCCCTTCTCCTTTTCCAATGCGCGCGGGAACTGGTTTACAACGTGGTCAAACATGCCGATGCATCACGGGCCTGGATCCGACTTCAGGCTCGGGATGGAGAGCTACGGCTGGTGGTCGAGGATAACGGCAAAGGGATTGGAGCGGGCGATTCTCCCGCATCGGCCGAGCGCAGCTATTCCGGCTATGGGCTGTTTATCATTCGCGAGCGCCTGACGTTGCTGGGTGGGGGCTCGTCGCTCGAATCCAGCGCGGCGGGCACCCGTGTTTCCGTCTGGATGCCGTTCGACCCCGATGCCCCGCGGGAT
>CALMNY010000204.1 GCA_937872125.1 uncultured Candidatus Competibacteraceae bacterium
GGCTGGATGGTCGGGGATTTGGCGCGCACCCCCATCACCCGTCCCGATTGCGGCGGGCGCGGCAACTGCATGTGCGCGGTCATCAGCGCGCTCAAGCGATTCAGCACCGGCAAGGGCATGGGCGCGCTGCGCCGCTCGGTCAAGTCCACGTGGATCACCATCAATTCGGTGGTGGCGGACAAAAAACCCCGGCTGGCATGATACAGCCGGTGGAAATAGTGAATCCGCTTGCTGTCGAAACCGAGCAACTGAGTGGTGATGCGGATAGGATCGCCCGCCACCAATTCGCGCTGATAGTTGACATGGGTTTCCACCACGAAGGTGGAACAACGCTGGCGTTCCTGATAATCCCGCCCCAGGCCCAGATACTCCGTGAACGCGTCGGTGGCGTGATCGAACGCCAGCACGTAATAGGCGACGTTCATGTGGCCGTTGTAGTCAATCCACTCAGGCAACGCCACGCCCGTGTACAGGCACAAGGGGGACTCGATCCGCATGGCTATTATCGTCATGTTCGGTGAAAGCGCGGTACGCTATCCGTTTTTGCTACGATGCGCAATTGTCGTAATGGTCTGAACCCTTGGCGATGGGAGAATGTGGAGCGATGAGCGGACGGGTGTTGATTGTGGCGGGATCGGATTCCGGTGGCGGCGCGGGAATTCAGGCCGACCTGAAGACAGTTACGGCGCTGGGCGGCTATGCCGCGACCGCAATCACGGCGCTGACCGCGCAAAATACCCGGGGTGTATTCGGTATCGTCGGGGTGGAGCCGGCCTTCATCGCCCAGCAGATGCGCGTGGTGCTGGAAGACATCGGCGCGGATTGCGTCAAGACGGGTATGTTGCACACTACCGCCGTGATCGAGACCGTGGTGGAGACGCTGGACCGCGCGGCGGCGGCCATTCCGGTGGTGGTAGACCCGGTGATGTACGCCAAAGGCGGCGACAGCCTGCTTGACCCGACGGCATGTGCGATATTGATCCAGCGCCTGTTACCCCGCGCCGCCCTGATCACGCCCAATGTCCGCGAGGCGGAGGCGCTGAGCGGGCTGCCGATCCGGGGACCTGACGATTTGGCGGCGGCGGCCCGCCAGTTACTGGAACTCGGGCCGGCAGCGGTGCTGGTCAAGGGCGGACATTTGCCTGGCGATACGGTGACCGACTGGCTGATCTGGCGTAACGGTGCGGAATGCTTCACCGCGCCGCGCACAGTGAGCCGCAATACTCATGGCACGGGTTGCACCCTGGCCTCGGCTATCGCCGTCGGGCTGGCGCAGGGGCTGCCGCTGAACGCGGCGGTGCGGCGGGCGCTGGCCTACGTGCAGGAAGCGATCCGTACCGCACCCGGACTTGGCGCAGGCTGTGGTCCGTTGAATCACGGCCATACTCTGCGGCCCTGGCTTTAACAGAGGAGTGAATATTCATGCTGGATTGGACGTTGGTAACGCTGCTTTTCATCATTCTGGCAGCGGGATTGGTGCTGCATCGCTTTTTAAGGGGTCCCAGTCTGCGCGCCTACGACCCGCCGGTGGAACAACGTCCAGGGGGGCGGGATACCGCCAGCACCGAGCACCAGGAAGCAGTGCGCTTGTTGGAACAGGCAACGTCCGAAATTCGGTCGGCTCCCTTGAAACAGCGGTTGGCGGCGATTCGGCGAGTGATGGAGCAGGGGTTTCTGGATCCGGCGTTGGTGGATACTGCGGCGTACCGCATCGAGGACACCAATGCGGGCGGCGTACCGGGCGAGTGGGTGCTGGCGCCGCAATCCGATCCGAATCGCCGGGTGCTGTACCTGCACGGTGGCGCGTTCGTCAGCGGCTGCCCGCGCGGCCATCGCATGATCACTACCCGCCTGGCGCGGGCCACGGGCGCTGCGGTGCTGGCGCTGGATTACCGGTTGATGCCCGAACATTCGCGCCGGGACATGATCGCCGATTGTCAGGCCGGCTATCGCTGGATTCTGGACCACGGTCCCAACGGTCCAGCGCCGGTCGGCGAACTGTTTGTGGCCGGCGATTCGGCGGGGGGCAATCTGGCGCTGATGCTGATTGCCTGGGCGCGCGACGCCGGGTTGCGGACCGCACATGGCGCGATGGCATTATCGCCCAGCGTAGACATGACGCTGTCCAGCCCTACCTTCAAGAGCAACCGCAATACGGATTTGATGCTGGGGCCGGGTCTGGGGCGGTTTCTGCGCCTGCCCAAGACCCTGTTTCTGCTGCTGACCTGGGGCTGGAGCCGGATGGTTCCGTCCAACCCGCTGATCTCGCCGGTTTTTGGCGATCTGTCCAGACTGCCGCCGGTTTTAGTGCAAGCCAGCGAGGCGGAAATGATGCTGGGCGACGCTCGGCGCTACGTCAACAAGGCGCGCGCTGCCGGCTCCAGGGCGGAACTGGAAACCTGGCCGGGGATGTTGCACGTCTGGCATATTTTCGAGCCGATTTTGCCGGAAGCCCAGGAGGCGTTCGAGCGCATCAGGCGCTTCGTAGACCGCTGCCTCGGCAATCGTTAAATGGCTGGTTCAAACGGTACTTTGAAAAACCATGATTGATCTGCACTGCCATCTTCTGCCCGGCGTTGACGATGGCGCCCCTGATCTGGCTACATCCTTGGCCATGGCCCGGATCGCCGCTGCGGACGGCATCAAAGTCATCGCCTGCACCCCGCATATCTATCCGGGGATGTATGACAACAACGGCCCAGCTATTCGCCAGGCGGTGGCCGAGCTTCAGCTTCGGCTGGAGGAAGCCGGCATCTCGCTGCGCCTGACGCTGGGCGCTGACACGCATATCGCTCCGGACTTGGTAGCCAGCCTGCGCGCGGGCCGGGCGCCGACCTTGCATGACAGCCGCTATTTCCTGCTGGAGCCGCCCCATCACGTCGCTCCGCCCCGACTGGCCGAGACCGTCTTCGATTTGCTGGCGGCCGGCTACACGCCGGTGATCACCCATCCCGAACGCCTGAGCTGGATCGAAGATCGCTACGAAACCTTCGTGGAACTGGCCCGCCAAGGCGCCTGGCTACAAGTGACCGCCGGCAGTTTGACTGGCCGCTTTGGCAAGGCCGCTCAGTACTGGGGCGAGCGCCTGCTGGACGAGGGGTGGGTGCATATCCTGGCCACCGACTCGCACGGTGTGGACCGAAGACCGCCCCTGCTGGCGGAGGGGCGGCGGGCGGCGGAACGGTGGCTGGACGCTGATGAGGCTTGGCGTCTCGTGGAAACCCGTCCGCAAGGTATACTGGACAACGTGGAGCCTGAGCGGTTAGCGCCGCCGCCCGCCCTGCATGTCAACGCCCATTCCAGCCGATCGAGTGGCTCCTGGTTGCAACGATTGTTCCGACGCAGCTAAACTGTCTTACTCTCACTCTTCCCAAAGTTAAAAATTTTCATGAGGTCCTTCATTTGCCCGCGACAAAAATATTCTCATTGATCCTGTTATGGGCGGCGTTGCTTGGCCTTGTCGCCTGCGCCAGCGCCCCGCCTACCGACACGAGCAGTTCGGCAACGGCTTCGGCTCCGACAGGAGCTGCTGGCTCGCCGACGCTCTCCCCTGCCGCTGCTCCCGGTTCGACGCCTGGCGCGCCGGCCTCGGGTCCAGTCGCCGCCCCGCATGATTACCGGATCGGCCCCGGGGATTTGCTGAAGGTTGAGGTTTTCGGCGTGCCGGACTTGAACCGCTCGGTCCGGGTCAACGCCAGCGGGCAAATTTCCCTGCCGTTGATCGGCCTGATCCAGGCCGGCGGCCTGACCGCTGAACAACTGGCGGCTGACATCGCCGCCCGGCTGGCCCAGAATTATCTGCAGAATCCCCAGGTCACTATCTTCATCGAGGAATTCACCAGCCAGCGGGTCACGGTGACCGGCGCGGTCAAGACGCCAAACGTTTTTCCGCTCAAGGGAAAGACGACCCTGCTGCAAGTGGTTTCGCAAGCCGGTGGCCCGACCAGCGTGGCCAGTCTCGGCTCGGTGAAAGTCTTGCGCCAGGAGCCGGGCGGCGCCCGCAAGGTGCTGGAATACGATCTGGCGGCGATCCGCGCTGGCCAAGCGCCGGACCCTGAAATTAGCGGCGAGGATGTCGTCCAAATCGAGACCTCAGCAGCCAAGGAAACCGCTCAGCAGTTGAAGGAGTTCATCCTGCCCTTCTGGCCTCTATTAGTATATTGAATCTTTTTTAACGCACCTGCTTTCCCAAGGACTCGCTGTATGAGCACTCCCGATCTGCCCAAGCCTGTCGAACCTGATCGGCAGCCGCCGGGCCAGGCCCTGGCTGAACGCCCGGCCGGCATCCCCATACCGGCGCCGCCCCCGCAAGCCCAGACCGTCGAAGAAGAATCCGAAGGCGACGAACTCAACCTCCGCGAACTGTGGCAGGTCATCGTCAAGCGGCGCTGGACCATTATCATTTTTGCGCTGATCGTGGTGACCGCTGTGGTCACCGCCACCTTCCTGATGACGCCCATCTACCGCGCCAGCCTGACCCTGCA
>CALMNY010000205.1 GCA_937872125.1 uncultured Candidatus Competibacteraceae bacterium
CCCAAGGACGTCAAGGCTCTGGAATACACCGCCCGCGCCGTGGACTACGAGGCCGCCCTGTTGCAGGCGGTGGAGGCGGTCAACCAGCGCCAGAAAACGGTGCTGTTCGCCAAAATCCGCCGTCATTTCCAGGACAATCTGCGCGGGCGCACCTTCGCTCTGTGGGGGCTGGCGTTCAAACCGGGCACCGACGACATGCGCGAAGCGCCCAGCCGCAATCTGCTGGAAGCGTTATGGGAATCCGGTTGCAGCGTCCGGGCCTATGATCCGGCGGCGATGAACGAGGCCCGCCGCCTTTACGGCGAGCGGCCCGATTTCCAGTTATGCGGCGACCCGATGGAGGTATTGGGCGGCGCTGACGCGCTGGTGATCATCACCGAATGGATTCTGTTCCGCAGCCCCGATTTCGACGCCATCCGCCAGCAACTGCGGCAGCCGGTAATCTTCGATGGCCGCAATCTCTACGACCCCGACTTCATGCGGCAACTGGGCTTCGTCTATTACGCCATCGGCCGCGGCGAATAACCATGATCATCCCCGTGATTCTGTCTGGCGGCAGCGGCTCCCGGCTCTGGCCGCTGTCGCGCGAAACCTATCCCAAACAATTTCTGCCCCTGGTGGACCAGCACACCCTGTTGCAAAGCACCGCGTTACGGATCGCCGGGCTGGCCGGGGTGACCGCGCCGCTGGTGGTTTGTAACGAAGAACACCGTTTCATGGTGGCGGAACAACTGCGCGCAGTGGGTATCCAGCCGGCAGCGGTGATTTTGGAGCCGGTTGGCCGCAACACCGCGCCAGCGGTGGCGGTCGCGGCGTTGCACGCTCAGAACCAGGGCGCTGATCCCATCCTGCTGATTCTGCCCGCTGACCATGTCATCAGCGATGTCGAAGGCTTTCGGGCGGCCGTGCTTCAGGTTGCGCCTCACGCCGAGGCGGGCCGGCTGATCACCTTCGGCATCGTTCCGACCGCGCCGGAAACCGGTTACGGCTACATTGAAGCAGGCGCACGGCTGGATGAATTGGGGGTGTGCGCGGTTGAACGCTTCGTTGAAAAACCCGATCTCGCTACCGCCCGGAATTATCTGGAGACTGGCGGCTACTCGTGGAACAGCGGCATGTTCATGTTCCGGGCCTCGGCCTTCCTGGCGGAACTGGAGCGGCTGGCGCCAGCGATGCTGACCGCCAGTCAACAGGCCCTCGCCACTGGTCACGCCGATACCGACTTTCTGTGGCTGGACCGTGAAGCGTTCGCCGCCTGTCCCAAGGACTCCATTGACTACGCGGTGATGGAGAAAACCCGGCAGGCGGTCGTGATGCCGCTGGCGGTGGGTTGGAACGATGTCGGCTCGTGGTCGGCGTTGTGGGAGGTCGGTGGGCACGATGCCGATAGTAATATCCTGCGCGGCGACGTGATCAGTTTGGATACCCACAATACCTATGTGCATGCTGCCAGCCGGCTGGTCGCCACGATTGGGGTAGAGGATCTGGTCGTGGTGGAAACCGCCGATGCAGTGCTGGTCGCCAGCAAGGCCCAGGTACAAGAGGTCAAGACGGTAGTCAACCAGCTTCAGGCCAGCCAGCGCCCGGAAAGCCGGGTCCACCGCAAGGTTTACCGCCCCTGGGGTTTCTACGACGCCATTGACGCCGAGGCGCGCTTTCAGGCCAAGCGCATCATGGTCAGACCCGGCGCCAGCATCTCCCTGCAAATGCACCATCACCGCGCTGAGCATTGGGTGGTGGTCAGCGGCACCGCCCGCGTCACCCGGGGCGATGAGGAGTTTCTGCTGACTGAAAACCAGTCGGCCTATATCCCGGTTGGCGTTCAGCACCGCTTGAGCAATCCTGGCAAGATTCCGCTGGAGATCATCGAGGTGCAATCGGGTAGTTATCTGGGCGAGGACGATATTGTCCGGTTCGAGGATGTGTATGGCCGGGGCAATGACGAGGCGTGAAAGACGAACGGCGAAAGGCGAAAGGCGAAAGGCGAAAGGTGAAAGGTGAAAGGTGAAAGGTGAAAGGTGAAAGGCAGGACCATGCGAGACCATGAATTGGCGTGCTTCAAGGCCTACGATATTCGCGGCCGGATTCCCGACGAACTGAATGAGACTTTGGCCTGGCGCATTGGCCGCGCCTATGCCGCCCTGCTGCAACCTCGACAGGTGGCGGTCGGTCACGACGTGCGCCTGAGCAGCCCGGCGCTGAGCAGGGCTGTGGCTGAGGGGTTGCTGGAGGGTGGCGCGGACGTCCTGGATATTGGTCAATGCGGGACTGAAGAGATTTATTTCGCCGCTTTCCATCACCGGCTCGATGGCGGGATCATGGTCACCGCCAGCCACAACCCGATGGATTACAACGGCATGAAGCTGGTGCGCGAGCAGGCCAAACCGATCAGCGGCGACAGCGGCCTGTTCGCCATCCGCGATCTGGCAGCGCACAACCTGTTTCCGCCCTCGGAGCGGCGCGGCCACCGGATCGAGCGTCCCGACAAAGGCGACTATGTCGCGCATCTGCTGAGTTATATCCATCCTGGCGCGCTCAAGCCCTTGAAGATCGTCGTCAACGCCGGCAACGGCGGCGCAGGAGCGATCATTGATGCGCTGGAGCCGCAGCTACCGTTCCGCTTCGTCAAAATTCATCACGAGCCGGATGGAACGTTTCCCTATGGCATCCCCAACCCGCTGCTGCCGGAGTGCCGTGATGCTACGGCGCAGGCGGTGCGGGCGCATAACGCCGATTTGGGGCTGGCCTGGGATGGTGATTTCGACCGCTGTTTCTTTTTCGACGCCCAGGGCCGTTTCATCGAGGGGTACTATCTGGTCGGTCTGCTGGCCGAAACGCTGTTGACCCGTCAACCGGGGGCCAGGATCATCCATGACCCGCGCCTGACCTGGAACACCATCGAACAAACGCGAGCGGCGGGCGGCGTCCCGGTGCAAAGCAAGACTGGTCATGCGTTCATCAAGGAACGGATGCGGCTGGAAGATGCGATCTATGGCGGTGAGATGAGCGCCCATCATTACTTCCGCGACTTTGCCTATTGCGACAGCGGGATGATCCCGTGGCTGCTGGTCGCTGAACTGATCAGCCGCACCGGTCAGCCGCTGGCGGCGCTGGTGGATGCGCGGATGCGGGCCTTTCCGTGCAGCGGCGAGATCAATTTCCGGGTGGCCGATGCAGACGCCAAGATTCGGGACATCCTGGCGGCCTACGCCGACCAGCAACCCGCATTGGACCAGACCGACGGCGTCAGCCTCGAATTTCCTGACTGGCGCTTCAATCTGCGCTGCTCCAATACCGAACCCTTGCTGCGGCTGAACGTGGAGACGCGCG
>CALMNY010000206.1 GCA_937872125.1 uncultured Candidatus Competibacteraceae bacterium
GTGATGCGCTTGAGCAGGTCCGCCGAGCCGGTTTCGATGCCGTAATACAGCAGCGCCAGCCCGGCTTCCCGCAGTTGTGTCAGTTCATCCACCGATTTCTTCAGCAAATTGGCGGGCAGGGCGTAGCTGGAGGTTCGCTCCAGCCGGGGAAAAGCGGCGCGCAGCGCGGCGAGAATCGCCAGCAAGTGGTCGGTCGGTGCAGCCAGAGCATCGCCATCGGCGAGGAACACCCGCCGCACGCCCGGCCAGGCTCGCGCCATCGCCTGGATTTCGGCCTGAACCGGCGCCAGAGGCCGGACGGCAAAAGCTTTGGTGCGATACATCGAGCAGAAACTGCAATGGTTAAAGCTGCATCCCAGCGTGGCTTGCAGGATGAAGCTGTTGGCCTCGGAGGGCGGCCGCCAGAGCGGCAGGTCATAGTTAATCAGCATGGGTCACTCTTCTGACAATGGCGGGTAAGGGGAAGCCATCCAAATCCCGGCGGCGCAGGGGCGGCACGCAGTAGTGGCCGTTGGATCGGACCGGACCTTCAGTGTTGAAGAAGCGCATGGCGGGACTCCGGGAGAGAGGAGTGGGCGGCGAATGGCGCTATTGTAGCGCCCGCGCTGGTCAGCCGCCGCCCGCCTGGAATGATTCTGCTAGAATCGCCGGCCATGGACGTTTCCTGGATTCTCGATGATCTCAATGAACCCCAGCGCCAGGCGGTGACCGCGCCGCCGGGACCGCTGCGGGTACTGGCCGGGGCCGGCAGCGGCAAAACCCGGGTGCTGACGCGGCGCATCGCCTGGCTACTGACGGTGGAGCACGCCCCACCCTGGTCCATCCTGGCGGTCACCTTCACCAACAAGGCCGCCGCCGAGATGCGCGGTCGGGTGGAAAAAATGCTGGACCAGCCCATCGGTGGGCTGTGGATCGGCACCTTTCACGGCATCGCCCACCGCCTGCTGCGCCAGCACTGGCAGGAAGCCCGCCTGCCGCGCGCTTTCCAGATTCTCGACAGCGATGATCAAACCCGGCTGCTCAAGCGGGTGTTGCGCGGCTTGAATCTGGATGAGAAAAAGTGGCCGCCGCCACAGGTGGCCGGCTTCATCAACCGCTGCAAGGATGAACTCCAGCGCCCTGCCGATCTGGCCGACGACGGCAAGCCGGTTCAGCGCCAGTACCGGCAGATCTACACGATCTATCAGCAGGAATGCGAGCGCGGCGGACTGGTGGATTTCGGCGAACTGCTGCTGCGCGCCTACGAACTCTGGCGCGATCACCCGGATTTGCTGGCCCATTACCGGGAACGGTTCCAGCACGTGCTGGTGGACGAATTCCAGGATACCAACACCGTCCAGTACCAGTGGGTGCGGCTGCTGACCGGCGGTCAGGGTGATGTCTTTATCGTCGGTGATGACGACCAGTGCGTCTACGGGTGGAGAGGCTCGAAAGTCGAGAATATTCAGAAATTCGCCGACGATTTCCCCGGCACGCAGACCATCCGTCTGGAACAGAATTACCGCTCCACCCACAACATCCTCAAGGCGGCGAATGCGCTCATCGCCCACAATACCGCCCGGCTGGGCAAGAACCTGTGGACCGATACCGGCGACGGCGAGCCGCTCCAGATCTACAATGCCTTTAACGAAACCGACGAGGCGCGGTTTGTGGTCGAGCGCATCCGCCAGTGGGTGGAAGCGGGCGGCCAGCGCGGCGATGCGGCGATTCTCTACCGCTCCAACGCCCAGTCGCGGGTGTTTGAGGAAACGCTGATCGCGGCGGCGTTACCCTACCGGATTTACGGTGGCCTGCGCTTCTTCGAGCGGGCCGAAATCAAGGATACCCTGGCCTATCTGCGGCTGGTGGCTCACCGCAACGATGATCCGTCCTTCGAGCGGGTGGTCAACACGCCGCCCCGGGCTATTGGTGAACGCACTGTAGACGTGCTGCGCGAAGCGGCGCGCGGCCAGGGTGGCTCGTTGTGGCAGGCCGCGCTGGGCCTGTTGGCGACCGGCGGGTTGAGCGGCCGGGCTGCCAACGCGGTGCGCGGGTTCCTGAACCTGATCGAGACGCTGGATCGCGACAGCCACGGTCAACCGCTGCCGGAACGGGTAGAGCATGTCGTCACGCATAGTGGCTTGCGGGCGATGTACGAGCAGGCCCGGGATGACAAGGGCGAGATCCGGGTCGAGAACCTGGAAGAACTGGTCAACGCCAGCGGCGATTTCATCACCCATGCCGATCCGGTGGTGGTCGGAGTGGACCCGGAAGAACCGGACTGGCTGAACGCCTTTTTGGCCCACGCTGCGCTGGAATCCGGCCAGGGGCAGGGCGCCGCCGGCGAGGACAGCGTGCAGTTAATGACCTTGCACATGGCCAAGGGGCTGGAGTTCCCGCTGGTGTTCCTGGTCGGAA
>CALMNY010000207.1 GCA_937872125.1 uncultured Candidatus Competibacteraceae bacterium
TAGACCTCTGCAGCGGTGAGCGGTCTCGCTACGGGCGGATGGATAACTATCATTAAGCAACATTTACTGCATTAAATTTGACTGGCGACGGATGCCTGGAATTTAGGGCGCCGATGAAGCTTCGAGTGGGGGCAGTCATGTACAAGTGGTTATTTTGGTTACCGATTCTTCTGAGCAGCCTGGTCCAGGCCGCTGCTCCACCGGCTGAGTCGAATGTCAAAAAATGGCAGGACGAAACCGGCAAGTGGCATTATGGCGACGCCCGACCGGTTGCGCCGAACGCCGCTACGAACAGTGCCGCTGAGGCTTACCAACGCGGCGACTACGCCAAGGCGTTCCAGGAGTATATGGAATGGGCCAAACAGGGCGATCCTCGTGCTCAGACCCAGATCGGCCACATGTACCTGCGCGGCCAGGGAACAGGACAAAACCAGCGCAGCGCCATCGAGTGGTTTCGCAAGGCGGCCATTCAAGGCAATACCGATGCGCAGCTCCAGCTTGGCATCCTGTACGCTGTTGACCCCAGCGCCGCACCGAACGCGAAGGAAGCGCTGTTGTGGCTGCGCAAGGCGGCGGAATCGGGCCATGCTGAAGCGACTTACATCCTGGCCGGCAAATACGCTTCGGGCCAGGGCGTAAAGCAGGATGACGTCGAAGCGGCTAACCAGTACCGACGGGCGGCGGAAAAGGGCCATCCTGCCGCTCAGTTCGAGCTGGGGAATTTCTACGCCAGCGGGCGCGGAGTTTCGCGCAATGACAAGGAAGCGGTGCAATGGTATCAACGGGCTGCGGAACGGGGCCATGCCGGCGCCCAATTCAGTCTCGGCGCCATGGTGGCCGCTGGCCGTGGGGTGACCGTCAATGATCGGGATACGGTCACCTGGTATCGCAAAGCCGCCGAGCAGGGCCACGCCGAGGCTCAATACAATCTGGCGGTGCGACTGCTCAGCGGGAAGGGCGTATCCGCCAGCGCCGAAGAAGCAGCGCGCTGGCTGCGCAAGGCCGCCGAGCAGGGCCTGGCGCTGGCGCAACTGAATCTGGGCCGGCTGTACGCCGAGGGACAGGGCCTCGCCCGCGATGACGCAGAAGCAGTGAAGTGGTATCGCCGGGCTGCCGACCAGGATCAGCCCCTGGCGCAGTACTACCTGGGGCGGATGCTGGCGGATGGGCGCGGCGTGGCGCGCAATGATATGGAAGCCCTGCAATGGTTCCGCCGTGCGGCTGAGCAGAACTTGCCCGTGGCGCAACTGGATCTGGCCACCAGTTATCTGAATGGCTATGGGGTGATGCTGGACGAAGCCAGAGGGATGCAATTATTAGGGCTGGCGGCGGCGGGCGGTCAGCCCGAGGCGCAGTTTTTGCTGGCGGAACGTTCTTTTACTGGCCGTGGCGCACCGCGCAACGACCAGGTCGGCATGGATTGGCTGCGCAAGGCGGCGGAACAGGGTCACGTCGAAGCGTGCTACCGGCTGGCCGAGCGGTACGCCAGCGGCGAGGGGGTGGCGCGCGACGACGGCCTGGCGGCGGAGTGGTATCGCAAGGCGGCGGAACAAAGCCATACCGCCAGTCAGTTCCGCCTGGCGGTGTTCTACATCGAAGGCATCGGTGTAACTCAGGATGATCGGCAGGCGCTGCAATGGTTCCGCGAAGCGGCCCAACGGGGCGATGCCGTGGCGCAGTTCAATCTTGGGGTGTTGTACGCCTCGGGCCGGGGCGCACCGCGCGATGAGGCGCAGGCTGCAGCGTGGTACCGCAAGGCGGCTGATCAAAAGTTGCCGCTGGCCCAGTTGAATCTGGGGCTGATGTATGCGGATGGGCAGGGCGGATTGCCGCGCGATCCGGCGCAAGCCGTCGCCTGGTATCGCAAGGCGGCCGATCAGAAGCTGCCGCTGGCCCAGTTGATGCTGGCGCTCAGCTACGCGACCGGGCACGGCGTAACTCGCGATGACCTGCAGGCGCTTCAGTGGTTCCAGCAAGCCGCCGACAACGATTTGACGCTGGCCCAATATGGCTTGGGTATGCTGCACGGCACAGGGCGGGGGGTGGTGCCGGATTTAATCCAGGCGCATCAGTGGCTAAGCCTGGCGGTGGCCGGTGGTTACCTGGGCGCAACCCAGCCCTTGGACGCCATCGCCAGCCAGATGAGCGAGGCCGATCTGGCGCGCGCCCGCCAACTGGCCCGCGAGTGGCAAGCAGCGAGCGGCTCCCGACTCTCCAAGCCTAATTAGCGGATGACCGGATGGCTCCGAAAAATTCGCGCAATCTACGTCATCGGCGGTTATCCGTGATTCAGACTGAGAAGCGGCCTAAAAACTAACGTGTTGATTATGGGAGCGGCCTTGGTCGCGATATGAGGGCCAGCAATCGCGGCCAAGGCCGCTCCAACACATAACCAATTGATTTAATAATATTAATTTTTTTGGCAACTTCTGAGGATGGGGCATTAACTACCAGCTTCGGCTTCTCGACCTTTGGACATAGGCATCACAGAAAAACTTACACAAGGAAAGATTGTGAAAGAAAGAAGGGAAGCAGTATAAAGATTCTGTAAATGAGCAAGGCTTCGGCCGTCAAAGCCAACCAGCCAAAGGTCTAAAAATGGGCGACAGGCGAGGTTATACCGGCGAGTTACCACCGGTGCGGTTCAATATGGCGCGGTACTGTCTGAACACCGCGGCGCAAGCTACCCCGGACAAAGTAGCGCTGATCGTGGTATCCGACGCCCACGCGCCAGCCGAATCAGCGGAACGCTGGACGTATGCGCAACTGGACGAGGCGGTGCGGCGGGTGGCAGCAGGGCTGCGCGGTCTGGGGCTGGAACCAGGGGCGCGGCTGATGATCCGCATGGGCAACACCAGCGATTACGCCCTACTGTTCTTTGGCGCCATCGCTGCCGGCTGCGTACCGCTGCCATCCTCGGCGCAACTGACCGAGGAAGAAGCCGATTTTCTGCTGGCCGATTCCGGCGCTCAAGTGCTCGCTATGTCCGAGGAGCTGGCGATTGTGCCGCCGCCCGGCGTGCGAACGCTCGGCCCTGCTGATCTCGCAGCCCTGCGGACCCAGTACCAACCACTGGACTATGCTGATACCACCGCCGACGATCCAGCCTTTCTCATTTACACCTCCGGCACCACCGGCCAGCCCAAGGGCGTGCTGCACGCCCAGCGTTCGGCTTGGGGGCGGCGACCGATGTACCAAGGCTGGTATGGCATTCAACCGGACGACGTGATCCTGCACGCCGGGGCGTTCAACTGGACCTATACCCTGGGCGTGGGTCTGACCGATCCCTGGGCCAACGGCGCGACGGCGGTGCTCTACAACGGTCCCCGTGATGTCACGATCTGGCCACTGCTGATGGAAAAGTTCCGGGCGACCCTGTTTGCGGCGGTGCCTGGGCTGTACCGGCAGATCCTGAAATACAACGACCTGCGCGCATTCGATCTGTCCAGCCTGCGCCATGGCCTGACCGCCGGCGAAGCGCTCAATACCGCGCTGCTGGAACAATGGCGGACAACCACAGGTAAGGAACTGTATGAGGCGCTGGGGATGAGCGAATGCTCGACCTACGTTTCTTCGTCGCCGAGCGTGCCGGTCAGGCCGGGCAGTCCCGGCAAGCCGCAGCAAGGCCGCTGCGTAGCGGCGCTGCCGGTCGAGGGCGGCGAGGAGCCGCTGCCGCCGGGCGAGACCGGGCTGTTGGCCGTGCATCGCAGCGATCCGGGCCTGATGCTGGGCTACTGGAACCGGCCCGAGGAAGAGGAACTGGTTTACCGGGGTGAGTGGTTCATCGGCGGCGATCTGGTCCATTTCGACGCTGACGGCTACATGATCTATCACGGTCGCAACGACGATGTGATGAACGCCATGGGCTATCGGGTCTCGCCGCTGGAGGTGGAGCATTGCCTGAGCCAGCATCCAGCGGTGGCGGAAGTCGCGGTGACCGAACTGACGGTGCGTGAAGGCGTGTCGGTGATCGCCGCCTTCGTCGTGCCGCGCGATCCCGACGAGCCCGATGGACTGGACGCCGCACCGCTGCTGGCTCACGCCCACGCGCACCTGGCCGCCTACAAGTGCCCCCGCGAAATCATCTTCACCGATAGCCTGCCGCGCACCGCCAACGGCAAGGTCCGGCGTCGCGATTTGGCCCGGTGGCGGCGGTAAATTAAAATGATGTATAAAACATCATTATCTTATATTTATTATTGCATTTTAAAATTTAATAGATGATAATTAATGTAATATATAAAATTCTGGCCTTCATTATGATCACGGCGGCCCAGTTGAAAGCGGCGCGAGCCTTGTTGGGCCTGGATCAGCGCGCCTTGGCAGAAGCTGCTGACCTGTCTCTGCCGACCATCCAGCGGATGGAAGCGAGCGACGGCACCATTCGCGGTAATGTGGACTCACTGGTCAAGCTCATCGCCGCACTCGATGCTGCCGGGCTGGAACTGATCGGCGAGGGCGCTGCCACCGAGGGCAGCGGACGCGGGGTCCGGCTGAAACGTTGAACCTCAATCAGCACGGGGATTGCCGCGTGCCAGCGGGAGTGGATTTCGCAACCATGTCATTGCCACTACTGTTGAGTTTGTTGATGGTCCTGCTCGCGACGGGCGTCTACGCGATCGCCGCATCGCGCCAGCCCAGCGGCAGCCGCCAGATCTACAGCGTCACGCTGGCGCTTTGCGTCATCCTGCTGGCGCTGGCGTTGGCGCATCTGCTGGCCGCGCCCGTACCGGCGACCCTCACCCTGCCGCTGGGTCTGCCCTGGCTGGGCGCGCATTTCCGGCTGGACGCGCTGTCGGCCTTTTTCCTGGTCGTGGTCAATCTGGGCGGCGCTGTCGCCAGCCTGTTCGCCCTGGGCTACGGCCAGCACGAACCCGCGCCCGGGCGGGTGTTGCCGTTCTTCCCGGCATTTCTGGCCGGCATGAATCTGGTGCTGCTGGCCGACGACGCCTTTACGTTCCTGTTCGCCTGGGAATTCATGTCGCTGAGTTCCTGGGCGCTGGTCATGGCCCATCACCGGGAGCCGGC
>CALMNY010000208.1 GCA_937872125.1 uncultured Candidatus Competibacteraceae bacterium
CCATGGCGCCGGGGTGGTGGTGAAATTCGTGGGTTGCGACGACCGCGACCAGGCTGCTGCGCTGATTCAGAGCGACATCGCGGTGCGCCGCGCCCAACTGCCGCCGCCCCAACCCGGCGAATATTACTGGGCTGATCTGGAAGGCTTGCACGTGGTGACGCTGGCCGGTGTGGAACTGGGCATCGTTTCCCATCTGCTCGCCACCGGGGCCAATGACGTGCTGGTGGTCAAGGGCGAGCGGGAACGCCTGCTGCCGTTTGTCCGGGGCCAGGTGGTGGTCGAGGTCAATCTCGAACAGCATCTGTTGCGGGTGGACTGGGACCCGGATTTTTAATTTCCCTACACCTGGTGGGAGGAAGGAACGAAGGGGCATGGTCATGCGCGTGGATGTGGTGACTCTGTTCCCTGAAATGGTCGAGACCCTGCTGCGCTTCGGGGTCACGGGCCGGGCGGTGGAGCGCGGTTTGCTCACGGTGGCGACCTGGGATCCGCGCGATGCAACCCACGACCGCCATCGCACCGTGGACGACCGGCCTTACGGTGGCGGACCGGGTATGGTGATGAAGGTGCAGCCGCTGCGCGATACGTTGCAGCGGGCGCGAGCGGCGGCAGAACCGTCTGGAACAACGCTGTATCTCAGCCCACAAGGCCGACCGCTGACTCAGGACGGGGCGCGGGAACTGGCGCGGGCGCCGCGCCTGATCCTGCTGGCCGGCCGCTACGAAGGCATTGATGAGCGGCTGATCGAGGCGGAGGTGGACGAGGAATGGTCCATCGGTGATTACGTGCTCAGCGGCGGCGAACTGGCGGCGCTGGTGGTGATTGACGCCGTCGCCCGGTTGTTGCCGGGGGCGCTGAATGACCAGGAATCGGCGGAACAGGATTCGTTCATGGACGGCTTGCTGGACTGTCCGCATTACACCCGCCCGGAGGAACTGGACGGGCGGCGGGTTCCGGCGGTGTTGTTAAGCGGCGATCATGCCGCCATCGCCCGCTGGCGGCGGCGCGAGGCGCTGGGCCGGACCTGGCTGCGGCGACCTGATCTGCTGGCGCGGCGGACGCTGGAGCAACAGGATCAGATGCTGCTGGAAGAATTTATTCGGGACTATCGAGAAAGAACGGAGAGCACCGGCGCCGCCGGAAATCTCGCGGAGCAACGTGGAGCGTAGTGTCATGAGCAAACTGGTTGAAGCATTCGAGCGGGAGCAGATGACCCGCGAACTCCCGGCCTTCGGTCCGGGCGATACCGTGGTGGTGCGGGTCAAGGTGAAGGAAGGTAACCGCGAACGCTTGCAGGCGTTTGAGGGCATTGTCATCGCCAAGCGCAATCGCGGCCTGAATTCGGCGTTCACCGTGCGCAAGATTTCCCACGGCGAAGGGGTGGAGCGGGTATTCCAGTCCTACAGCCCGGCGATTGCCGATATTACGGTCAAGCGCCGGGGCGACGTGCGCCGCGCCAAGCTGTACTACCTGCGCGGTCTGGAAGGCAAGGCAGCCCGCATCAAGGAGAAGCTGTCCTGAGATTCGGCAGCGGGATCAGCAAGGGGGCGATTCTTTCAGGGTCGCCCTTTTTCGTTTTGGGGTGTGGAGCAATCAGTTATGCGTGATGAGTGGTTGACTTGGCTGGAGCCGGTTCGGGCGCTGGCGGCGGAAGCCAGTTTGCGTATCCTGGAAATTTATACCAGAGGATTCGACGTAACTGCCAAAGACGATAATAGTCCGCTGACCGCTGCCGATCTGGCCGCGCATTACACGCTCGTCGCCGGTCTGGAACGCCTGACGCCGGATATTCCCGTCCTCTCCGAAGAATCATCCGCCATCCCGTTCGCCGAGCGGTCGCGTTGGCGGCGCTACTGGCTGGTGGACCCGCTCGATGGCACCAAGGAGTTCATTCAGCGCAATGGCCAGTTCACCGTCAACGTGGCGCTGATCGAGAATCACCAGCCGGTGCTGGGCGTCGTGCGGGTTCCGGGGACCGGGCTGTGCTACTTCGCAGTCCATGGGGACGGCGCGTTTCGCGAAGAGCCGGGCCAGCCGCCGCAAGCGATTCAGGTGAAACCGTTGCAACCCGATAGACCGGTGCGCGTGGTCGGCAGTCGTTCTCATGGCGGGCCGGGTTTACCAAAATTCGCCGCTGCGTTAGGTGCGCACGAGTTGGTCACCATCGGCAGTTCGCTCAAGTTTTGTCAGGTGGCGGAGGGTGCGGCGGATGTGTATCCCCGGTTCGGTCTGACCTCGGAATGGGACACCGCTGCGGCCCAAGCCCTCGTCGAGGTCGCGGGCGGTCACGTGGTGTCGTTGGAAACCGGCGAGCCGCTGCGCTACAACATGCGCGACTCGTTGCTGAATCCGTATTTCATCGTCTACGGCGACGCCAGCCGCGACTGGTTGCGCTACGTTCCGGGGGGCGGATTAAGCGGTTGAGGCAGTACGCACGGCAAGTCCTCCTTGCTACCGCCCGCCCAGCATCTCCCCCAGCGTGCGGGTCAGCAACCGCAAATCCTGGTCCCGCGACAAGGTATGTTCGCCATCCTTGACCAGAATCACCCGCACATCGGGGCTGGCCAGCTTCCTGGCCACATCGAGGCTGATTCGCCACGGCACATCGGCGTCGCCCATCCCGTGGATCAGCCGCACCGGCGCGTGGATGGGCAGTTCCGCCCGGTCGAGCAACCGGTGTCGCTGCGCCTCTTCGATCAGGTTCAGCGCGATGATGTACGGCTCACCGTAGGCGGAAGGCAGGGAAATCACCCGCTCGCGCCGCAGCCGGTCCCGCAGGCGCTCATCCAGCCGGTCCCACAGCAGATAGCCGGTGAAATCCACCGCGCAGGCCAGTCCCAGCAGGCCAGCGATCCGCTCCGGTCGCGCCAGTGCCGTCAACAGCATCAGCCAGGCGCCCATCGAAGACCCCACCAGGATTTGCGGTCCCTCGGTCAACTGGTCCAGCACGGCGACGGCTTCCTCCGCCCAGCGGCCAATCGTACCGTCGGCGAACTGGCCGCTGGACGCGCCATGGCCGGAATAGTCAAAGCGCACGAATGCCTGGCCGCGTTCCCGGCACCAGGCGTCCAGCGTGGTCGCCTTGGCTCCGGTCATGTCGGAGGTAAAGCCGCCCAGAAACACTACGCCCGGCCGGGCGCCGGGCCGCCGATGGTAGGCGAGGGTGGTTCCATCCGCGAGGGTCAACCGCTCGGGGCGGGAATCAAAAACAATCATGCCTCCCTCCCGCCTGCCGGGGCCGATCCACCCCACGCCTGTTCGACCAGCGCCGGCAGAATCACCCCGGCCGGTCCATGCAGACTGAAGCTGACATGCGGACTGAGCGGGGTCGGCTGGGGATTGATTTCCACCACCATCGCCCCGGCCCGGAGCGCGGTGAACGGCAACTCGGCAGCGGGATAAACCAGGGCCGAGGTGCCGATGCTGAAAAAAACTTCGGCGGTCGCGGCGGCCTGTTCCGCCGCCCGCAGCGCGCTCGCTGGCAACATTTCCCCAAACCAGACCACGTCCGGCCGCAACAGCCCGCCGCAACGCGGACAGCGCGGCGGAATTTCTTCACTGTCCGGCCAGTTTTCCACCGGCCGATCCTCATCGAAGCACTTGGCGCGGAACAGGTTGCCGTGCAATTCCAGCACCTGATGACTGCCCGCCCGCCGGTGCAACCCATCCACGTTCTGCGTGATCAGCGTGAATTCGGCAATCCGCCGTTCCATCTCGACCAGGGCGAGGTGGCCCGGATTCGGCTCGGCCTGCCGCACCCGCTCCTGCCGCCAGGCGTACCACTCCCAGACCAGCTTCGGGTTGCGGCAGAACGCATCCGGCGTCGCCAGGTCTTCCGGGTTGTAGCGCGCCCACAGCCCGGTCTGGGCTTCGCGGAAGGTCGGCACACCACTTTCGGCGGAGATGCCGGCGCCGGTCAACACGGCGGCCCGGTGGGCAGTACGCAGGCGAGTAACAAGTGGGGTGGGAATAGCAGGCAGGGAATTCATGACGGCGCCAAATCTTCATGGGGAAACAGGAAGGTTTTCAGCATAACACGCACAGGCTCACCCGGCATGGCATCGGCGGATGGAAAAGTATAGTTGCTTTTTGCAACTATAATACGGATAATAGTGGTGTAAGGCCACTAACAACTCTATCGAGGAGAACCGCCATGCGCCTCGAATTCCTGATCATTGACCCACAAAACGATTTCAGCGACGCCCCGGAAGCGGCGCTGCCGGTGCCGGGCGCCCGCGCGGACGCCGAACGCCTGGCGGACCTGCTGGATCGGCTGGGCAACCGTATCGCCGCCATTCACGTCACCCTCGATACTCATCAGTTGGTGGATATCTCCCATCCGATCTTCTGGCGGGGGGCCAACGACCAGCCGCCGCCGCCGTTCACCCAGATCACCGTCGCTGACGTGGAGCGGGGCGTGTGGCGGGCCTTCAACCCGGAGCACCAAACCCGGGCGCTGGCTTACGTGCGCGCCCTGCGCGACAACGGGCGCTACACCCTCACCCTCTGGCCGCCGCACTGCCTGGTCGGCACCTGGGGCCATGGTGTGATGCCGGTGATGGCGGGGGCGCTGCGGCGCTGGGAGGAAACCCGGTTTGACCGGGTGAGCTATGTTACCAAAGGTCACAATCCCTGGACGGAACACTATTCAGCGGTGCGGGCCGATGTCCCCGATCCAGACGATCCCGGCACCCAGCTCAACACCCGGCTGATCCAGACCCTGGAGCGCGCCGATAGGGTGGCGCTGTCCGGCCAGGCGCTGTCGCACTGCGTCGCTAATACGGTGCGAGACATCGCCGATTGCCTGGGGCCGAAGGGTATCCGCAAACTGGTGCTGATCGAGGATACCAGTTCGCCGGTGCCGGGCTTCGAGGACCTGGCCGCCCGCTTCCTCACCGACTTGCGCCAGCGGGGCATGCAAACCGTCAGGGCAGCGGAATTTCAATGTTGACCACCAAAAACAATACCGATACCGACGGAATGGACTCCCTCCTGCTGGATGCTTACTACACCATCGGCAGGCTGCACCTGTTTTGCCAGGACTACGCCATCAGCGGTTGGGAGCCGATTCCTCATCTGATTCTGGCTGATGGCTGTTCCGCAGCGCCCGACAGCGATTTGGGCGCGCGTCTGTTGACGCTGAACGCCCGCCGCCTGTTGCCGCGCCTGGCCCGCCTCACGGATGACCGCGACCACCTGGCCTGGCACTGGCCGCTGGGCCAGCGCCTGATCCGCCGCGCCGCCCGGCAAGCGCGGGATTTGGGGCTTGACCCTGCCGTGCTCGACGCGACGCTGCTGATCGCCTGGTGCGACGGAACGACCGTGTATGTTCATCTGTATGGCGATGGTTGTCTCGCCGTCCGCCGCGCCGATGGCGGGATCGCGACGATTCGGGTCGAATACGCCGAAAACGCGCCGTATTACCTCTCCTATCTGCTGGACCCGGAACGCTGGGCGCTGTATCAGGAAGCCATCGGCGAGCCGGAGACCGCCCAGAGCATCTATTATCAAAGCGACGTGGCGGAGAGCAACCGTCAGGAACGCTTCGATGCGCCCACGGTATTCAGCTTCGATCTGGCGACATTTCCCGTAGTAGCGGTCGCCACCGATGGGCTGGATTCCTTCGTCAGCGCCGAAACCGGCGCCCGCCTGGATCTACAACCCGTGGCGCACACCATGCTGGATTTTCACCGTCTCGATGGCGCGTTCGTCCAGCGCCGACTGCGTGAAGCCCTGGCCGACTATGCGCAAAGACAGGTCATTAACGTGGACGACATCGGCATGGGCGCGTTCGTCCGCCGGCTCGATGGCTGGGCCGTGCAGGCGTTGCCGATGAACAGTAAGGTACCTGTATGGGAGATGCCGCCATGAGCGGCCAGGGCGACTCGACCGAATCCGGGCCCGTTGGCGTCATGAACGCCACCGAGCGGGGCGAAGCAGAATTTCTCCGGCGCTACGACGCTTCGGTGTATGAAAAACCAGCGTTTACCGTGGATCTGGTCCTCTTCACGGTGCGCGACGAGCACTTGCACGCGCTGTTGGTCCAGCGGGCCGAGCACCCGTTCAAAGGATGCTGGGCGTTGCCGGGGGGATTTCTGGACCCGCGCCGCGACGATTCGGTGGATGCGTGCGCGGCGCGCAAGCTGGTTGAGGAAACCGGCGTGCGCGCACCGTATCTGGAGCAACTCAAAACCTATGGCTCCTGTGACCGCGACCCGCGCGGCTGGACCGCCACCACCGTCTATTTTGCACTGATGGCCTCGGACTCGGTGCGCCTGCTGGGCAATCAGGAAGATGCGCGCTGGGTGCGGGTGCAGGGTGACGGAGTCGGGTTCGCGCTGGCGTTCGACCATACCCGCATTCTGGCCGATGCGGTGGAGCGGCTGCGTTCCAAACTGGAGTACACCCACATTGCCGTACATCTGTTGCCGGAGGAATTCACCCTGCCGGAGTTGCAGCGCACCTACGAAATCATTTTGCAGCAACCGCTGGACAAAAGTTCCTTCCGTCGCCGGGTGATGCAGGCCGACATGCTGGAGGAACTGGCCGGCCGGCAGCGCGACGGTTCAGGCCGGCCAGCGCAGCTTTATCGCTTCCGTGATTATGACCGCCAGACCTTTTTTCCCCGCAGCATCAGCCGCCACGCCCGCTGAATGCAGTCAGAAAAACCGCAGATAGGCTTCCAGCACCCGCAGGGTG
>CALMNY010000209.1 GCA_937872125.1 uncultured Candidatus Competibacteraceae bacterium
CGCGCTGGCCACCACCGAACTCTGGCGCAGCGGCTACGACATGCGCGGCTTTCTCTCGCTGGAAGAACACTCCCCGGCCGACCTGCCACCCTATTACGACAACCTGCAAATGGGCTTGCCAGTCGATTTCTACGAAGGGCGCCACGACCCCAACCACGGGCAATGGCTGGCGTATTTTCTGGCGACAATGGCACGGGCCGCCGACGACCTGCGCCAACAGGCGATTGCGCTGTACGCGCCGCATCGTCATCCGGCTCCGCCTTGGGAAACTTTGCGCCGAATACAACAACAACTGCTGACCCGTCTGTTGACCCAGGGGTTTGATAGCGGAACGAGTACCTTGACGTTCAGACCGAAGGATATGGTCGAGTGGTTCGGTATTTCGGCCAACACGGCGCGGGAGTGGCTGGAAAAGTGGCGGGCGGAGGGCTTCATCCAGCCGGCGAAGGCCGATGTGCAACGGGTTCGGACTTACACTTTGACGCCAGCCTGGGCCGAACTGCTCCAAAGCGCCCTGTTTAGCACCACCGTTAGCACAAGCTGAATTGTGGCATCAGTGGCCAAAAACCCGGTTCAGGCACAATATATGGTTTTTCAGGGTCAAGTTAGCACAAGTTGGCTGGTGAACTTTAGGGTGATTTCGAGCGAACCAGTACCAGGGGTATGAACTGATGAGAACCACGCTGAATTTGGATGAAGATGTCTATGTTGCCGCCGAAATGATGGCCAAGGCATCAGGTAAAACTTTGGGTAAGGTCGTGAGCGAACTCATACGAACCGGGCTGCGACCCCAATCCCGTTTACAACCCGCCTCAACCGAGATCGATTCTCTGCCCTCGTTTGCTATCAAACCAGGAACGCCTTTGATTTCGCTGAAAATTTTAAGAGAACACTGGGAAGAAGAGTAAACGACGACCATGTATCTTCTCGATGCCAATGTCTTGATTGCTATGGCTTGGCCCAACCATCCTTTTCATGCTCATGCCCGCACGTGGTTTGTGCAACATGCCAGGACTGGTTGGGCCACCTGTGGGCTGACGGAGACTGCTTTTATCCGGCTTTCGGCCAATCCCAGAGTGGTAGGACAAGCCTGCCGTCCGCTTGAGGCTTGGCAACTTCTCAGTAAATTCAGAGGTTACGGTGCACATCAATTTCTTTCGGACGACCGATTGGATGAAAGTCGGTGGGAACGAGTATTGAGCCGTTGCTTCGGTTACCGGCAGATCAACGATGCATGGCTCGTAGCTCTAGCCGCTAGTCATGGCGCCACGCTGGCCACCTATGACCGTCCGATCCAGATGCTTGCGGATCAACCAGTAGATGTAGTGATCCTCGTGGTGTAAACACAATGAACATCCCATGGGAACGCGACCTCGTCGAGCACCCATTCTGCCAGCAACTCCAAATCATGGGCTGGCAATGGCTGGAAGGCGATACCGATGTGCCGGAACTCACCGAGCGGGGCAGCTTCCGCGAAGTGCTGCTCAAGGGTCGCCTGGCCGCCGCGCTGCGCAAGCTCAATTTACGCGATGGTCAGCCGTGGCTGGACGACGCCCGCATCGCCCGCGCCATCCGTGACCTGGAACAGGCCGCTGGTCATCGGCTGATGGAGGTCAACCAGGCGGCGACGGAACTGCTTCTCAAGGGAACCGTGGTGGACGGCCTACCGGACTGGGACCACGGTCGCCCGCAGCCGGTCCGATTCATCGCTTTCGAGAACCCGGCCCACAACGATTTCCGGGTCATCAACCAGTTCAAGGTGGAATTGACCAGTGGGCGCGGCCACGTCATCCCGGACGCCGTGCTGTTTGTCAACGGCATTCCGCTGGTGGTCGCCGAATTCAAAAGCCCCGGCATCCAGAATCTGCTCCAGGAAGCCATCAACCAACTACTGCGCTACTCCAACCAGCGCCGGGAACTCTTCCCCCAGCGGTACGCCGATCACGAAGGCGTCGAACGGCTGTTCCACACCAACCAACTCCTCATCGCCAGCGACTTCTTCGAGGCCCGCGCCGCCGCCATCGGCGCACCGCCGGAAGCCTGGCTGGAATGGGCGGACACCAGTCCGGTCCCGCTCAGCACCGTCGCTGAGGAACTGGGCCTGCTGCCCACCGCGCCCGACCAGGCCGAGGCGGCGCGGGAACTGGCGACGCTGGGACCGGAACACACCGAGCGCGCCGGCACGCCGCTGTTTTTCCGCACGCCGGAGCAACGCCCTGCTACCTTGCACAGCCAGCCAATCCTCGTCGCCGGAATGCTGCGCCCGGCGCACCTGCTCGATCTGATGCGCAACTTCACCGTATTCCAGCCGACCGACGGCAAGACCCGCAAGGTGGTGGCGCGCTACCAGCAGTTCCGCGCGGTTCACAACGCCATCGCCCGCCTGCAACAGGAACGCGAACCACGCGGCGGCGTCATCTGGCACACCCAGGGCTCCGGCAAAAGCCTGAGCATGGTGTTTCTGGTGCGCAAGCTGCGGATGACGCCGCGTCTGAACCGCTTCAAGGTGGTGGTCGTGACCGACCGCACCGACCTGGAACAACAGTTGCGCGAAACAGCGCGGCTGTCCGGCGAGACCTTGCGCCCCGACGACCGCGACGCCCGGCTGCGCGAATCGCCCACCGCCTGCGTCCAGCGCATCCTGCGGGAGGCCACGCCGGACCTCGTGTTCGCCATGCTCCAGAAATATCAGGATGCCGAGCAGAGGAGCGGCGGCGAAAAGGTGACCCTGACCGCCACGCGCCGGGAAAAGCTGCCGGGGAAAGATCAGCCCGTCGTCGAAAAGACGGTCACCTTTGAGGAGAGCATCCACTTCGAGGAATTCCCGCTGCTCAACGACTCGGCGGACATTCTGGTGCTGGTGGACGAGGCGCACCGCAGCAACAGCCGGACCCTGCACCGCAATCTGCGCAAGGCGCTGCCCAACGCCGCGCTCATCGGTTTCACCGGCACCCCCATTTTCAGCCGGGACAAGAAACCCACGGCGGAAATCTTCGGCGACTTCATTGATCGCTACGTCCTGCAAGACGCCGAACTGGACGGCGCCACCGTGCCGATTCTCTACGAAGGCCGCACGGCGGACGGTTTGGTCAAGGATGCGTCCAGCCTCGATCAGTTGTTCGAGGACCTGTTCCGCGACTACACCGAGGCGGAACTGGCCGTCATCAAGGCCAGGTACGCCACCGAGGGCGACGTGCTGGAAGCGCCGCGCCTGATCTCGCGCAAGGCGCTCGATCTGCTGCGGCACTATGTCGGAGTGGTCATGCCGGAAGGCTACAAGGCGCAAGTGGTCGCCACCAGCCGGCAGGCGGCGGTGACCTATCAGCAGAAACTGGAACGCTGGCGGCGCTGGCTGGTGCGGAAACTGGCGGCGCTGCCCCCGGCCCTGCTCGCCCTGCCGGATGACGCAGTGGAAAAACTCGACGCCAACGCCCGCTTCCTGCTGCGCGCCCATCGCCATCTACCCCAACTCCGCGCCCTGGACATCGCAGTGGTCTTCTCCGGCAACCACAACGACCCCGAATCCTGGTGGGACTGGGCGGACAAGGCAAAGCAGGAGGAACGCATCCGGCGGTTCAAGCGCCCGCTCGCGCCGGAAAAAACCGACCGGACCGATCCGCTGGCGATTCTGGTCGTCAACAACATGCTGCTCACCGGCTTCGATGCCCCGGTCGAGCAGGCGCTTTACCTCGACCGCAAGCTCATCGCCCACGAACTGCTGCAAGCCATCGCCCGCGTCAATCGCACCTGTGGCCGGAAACGCTGCGGCTACGTGGTGGATTACCTCGGCGTCGCCCGCCATCTGCACGAAGCCCTTCAGGACTACGACGGCGAAGACACCCAGGGCGCATGCCTCGACCTTGCCGTTGAGTTGCCGAAACTGCTGGATCGGCGGGCGCGGGCGGTGGCGATATTCGCCGACCGAGGCGTCACCGACCTGCAAGGCCAGGTGAGCGAAGCGGTGGAAGTGCTGGAAAATCTGAAAATCCGCGCCGACTTCATCAACAAGCTGCGGGCGTTTTACGAGACGCTGAACATCCTGGAACACCGGCCCGAAGTGCCCGGCGACGTGTTCCGCGCCGCCAAACTGCTGGGCTTTATCAACAAGGTGGCGGCCAATCTGTACCGCGATCCCGCGCTGAACCTGCTCGGTGTGGCGGAGAAGGTGAAGGCGCTGATTGACGCGCACATCACGGCGCGCGGCGTGGACCCGAAGATTCCGCCGACCGTCATTACCGACGCCGAGTTTGAAAGCGTCCTCGCCGCGCAGGGCAACAACCGCGCCCGCGCCGCCCAGATGCAGCACGCCGCCCGCTATCACATCGTCGCATTCGCCAGCCAGAACCCCGCCTATGCCCGCAAGATGAGCGAGAAGCTGGAGGAAATCCTCCGGCGCTTCAAGGATGACTGGGACGCGCTGGAACGCGAATTGCGCGCCTTCATCGCCGAACTGAAACAGGGCGACCGTAACGAATTTCCCGATCTCGATCCCCAGGCCCAGGTTCCATTCGTGCGGCTGGCGCTGGAGGAATGCAGCCAGGGACGGGCGTTGACGGAGGCGCAACGCCATGCCGTCCTCGTGACCACGCTGGATCTGGTCGAGCGCATCCGTCAGGAAACGCGCAAGGTCGGTTTCTGGAAAAATCCGGCCATGCGGGAATTGCTGACCAAAGCATTAGTCCGCGACCTCGATCAAACCGGCATCTGCCGGCCGGACGGCGAGCGCGATCTCGCGCAACGGCTGGTGGCGCTGGCGCAGGAAAACCACGAATACCTGACGCGGCTATGAACGAGATGCTGGAAGTCGGCGGCCTGGTTTTTGCGATCCGGCGCAGCGCCCGCCGCCGGACGCTGGGCCTGACGGTGGACCGGGGCGGGGAACTGGTGATTCACTGCCCCCCGTCGGTTGCCGAGGACGAACTAACCCACTGGACCCGCTCAAAACTGCTATGGGTGCAGGGCAAGCTGGCGCTCAAGGCGGAACTGACGCCGACGGTGCGCGAACCGGAGTACGTCAGCGGCGAGAATTTCAGCTACCTGGGCCGCCACTATCGCCTGATGCTGATTTCGCAACAGTCGGAGGCCCTGTGTTTTGACGGTCAGCGTTTCCTGTTGCGCAAGGACGCCGTTGCCGCCGCCGCCACGCACTTCCGGCGCTGGTATATCGAGCAGGGGCAGGCGCGGATCGCCGGACGGGTGGAGTGGCTGTCGCCGCGAACCGGGCTGTCGCCGTCTGACGTTCGGCTACGAGACCTGGGCTTCCGCTGGGGTTCCTGCGGCCGTCACGGCGTCCTGTTTTTCAACTGGAAACTGTTGCAGTTGCCCCTGCGGCTGATTGACTACGTGGTCGCGCACGAACTGGCGCATCTGCGGGAACCACATCACGGGCCAGCCTTTTGGAACATTCTGGGTCGCGCCCTGCCCGACTGGAACGAGCGGAAACAGGAATTGAGAATGCAGGCTCGGCATATTTACTGGTGTCATCCAGGGATGAGCCAGTAGCCTGGTCATGGATGGTGCCGAGAGCCTGGTTTATTCGGTATACTGATCTGGATTCCGTCGAAGACGCCGTGAGGCAGTGATTATGGCCCGGCAGAGCGCCGGAGGAGTCAAGATTCCAGTTGGATTATGAGGGGAACAGCTATGAGTAAGGGCGCGGACATTAAGAAAGAAACCAAAAAGAAACCCACGAAGACTTTGAAGGAAAAGAAAGCCGAAAAGAAGGTCAAGAAAGAGAGCAAGGGTTGACTACGGCAAATCCGGCCTGCTCATGAGACGTCATGATTGCCATAAATGCGCGCCATGGCTAGCGTAGCCTCGCCGTTCTTCTGCTTGGGGATGATCAGTTCCGCTCGAAAATCGTGCTTGACCAGCCGCTCGGCGTGAGCCAGCGCCGCCGCTTCGGCCACGCCGTAGCAGCCGGTTTCCCGAAACACGATCTCTGATTTATAACTGAGCCGGTCGGCGTACTCATTAAGCACGGTTGCTGGGTAAAAAGTGATCGGTATATTGAGTATCGTCGCCAACGCATACAATCCCGGCTCATCCTGCTTGAGTTCGATGCTGGCCAGTGCGCGCAGCTCATGGCGTTGCAGACCGTGACGGTTCAAGGTCTGATCGAGAAGACTGAGCAGTGATTCCAGTGGGCAGCCGCGATTACAGCCGACGCCCGCAATCAGCAGCGGCTGGGTATAGCGTTGCGCGCCGGTAATGACCGCTTGCGCGCCCAGAAACTCAGCGACTTGTCGCGCCCATTCGTTGGCGCCGCCTTCGTGACCCGACAGAATCGGCACGACAAAGCGGCCGTGTTCGTCCAGCGCCAATACTGCCGGGTCCTGGTATTTGTCGCGTAATACCGGCCCCAGCGTCCGCACTGCGATACCCACGG
>CALMNY010000210.1 GCA_937872125.1 uncultured Candidatus Competibacteraceae bacterium
AGCGGCTGTTCCGCCTACGATTGCGAGTTCATCGCCGTCGCGCGGGATCTCGGCACCCGCCTGTACACGGCCGACAAAGGGTTACTCACGGCGTTTCCGGAGATAACTCAAGGGATTGGGGCTGGAGACTGACAGCCGAGTCTGGCGCACGCCCGATGCCATCCATCCAGAGTAGGAAAACCGCCATGGAACCCCTCGCCAAGCCCCTGCGCAGACAATTGGAAGACGCGGTCGTCAAGGCCCGCGACGTGGCGGAGGAGGCCGCCCGTGCCGCGCTGAGCCACCTCGGCGTCGGCGACGCGGACGCGCCTGCGCACCTGACGGACGAGGAGCGCGCCCTGCGGCGCCGGTTGCGCGTCCACGGCCGCCAGCTCGGTGACCGATTCTTCGCCCCTCCCGCCGGGTCCCCCGGGAGCGGAACGGGGGGTGAGGGCCGGACCGGCCATCAGACCCTCGACAAGCTGGAGTATGAGACCGCCTACGAGCACTGGCATCGCATGCTCTTCGCCCGCTTCCTGGCCGAGAATGGCCTGTTGATGCACCCTGACGGCGTTGCCCTGACCCTGGACGAGTGCCACGAGCTGGCCCGCGACGAGGGCGCCGCCGACGGCTGGGAGCTGGCCGGCCGCTACGCCTCCCGCATGCTGCCCCGGATCTTTCGCCCGGACAGCCCGGTGCTGGCCCTCAAGCTCGCCCCCGAGCACCAGCGTGGCCTGGAAAGGCTGCTGGCCGGCCTGGACCCGGACTGCTTCCAGGCGAGCGACAGCCTGGGTTGGGTCTATCAGTTCTGGCAGACCAGGCGCAAGGCCGAGGTCAACGCCTCCGAGGTCAAGATCGGCGCCGACGAGCTGCCCGCCGTCACCCAGCTCTTCACCGAGCCCTACATGGTCGCCTTCCTGCTCGACAACGCCCTCGGCGCCTGGTGGGCTGCGCGACGGTTGAGCGCCAGGGACCTGGAGACCGCTGCTGACGAGGAGACCCTGCGCCGCCAGGCGGCCATCCCCGGCGTGCCGCTCGCCTATCTGCGCTTCGTCCAGCGGGACGACGGCACCTGGACCCCGGCGGCCGGCCGCTTCGAGACCTGGCCGGAGCGCCTCGCCGAGCTGAAGACCCTGGATCCCTGCTGCGGGTCGGGGCACTTCCTGGTCGCCGCGCTCCTGATGCTGGTGCCCATGCGCAGGGCGCTCGAAGGGCTCTCGGCGCGCGAGGCGGTGGACGCGGTGCTGCGCGACAATCTCCACGGGCTGGAACTGGATCATCGCTGCGTGGAGCTGGCCGCCTTCGCGCTGGCGCTGACCGCCTGGACCTATCCGGACGCCGGCGGCTATCGCCCTTTGCCGAGCCTGAACCTGGCCTGCTCGGGGCTCTCGGTCAGCCTCGCCAAGGAGGAATGGAAGCAACTCGGGCGCGGCCGGAAGAACTTCGCGATCGCCCTCGACTGGCTGCACGACGGTTTTCAGGACGCGCCCTTGTTGGGTAGCCTGCTCGATCCAAGTCTGAGCGATGCGGCCAAGCTGGTGCACTGGGAGGATCTGTCGGCGGCCTTGGACGAGTTGCTGGAAAAAGAGCCACGGATGGGCACGGATGGACACGGATGGGGCGATGCGGGGGGCGGCGCGGCCGATGCCGGACGCGGTGCGGTGGAGTTGGAGCGCCAGGAGGGCGCCGTGGTGGCGCAGGGACTGGCCAGGGCCGCCAGTCTGCTGGCCGGGCGCTATCAGTGGGTGATCACCAACGTGCCCTATCTGGCGCGGGGCAAGCACCACGCGCGGCTGCGGGATTTTTGTGAGCGGCACTACCCGGCGGCCAAGAATGACCTGGCGACGGTTTTCCTCGAACGCTGCCTGGGGCTCTGCGTTGAGGGCGGTACTACCAGTGTCGTGCTGCCGCAGAACTGGCTGTTCCTGACCAGCTACCGAAAACTCCGCGAGAAGCTGCTAAAGAAGGATACCTGGCATCTGATCGCGCGATTGGGACCCGGCGCCTTCGAGACCATCAGCGGCGAGGTGGTCAAGGCCATCCTGCTTAGCCTGAGCCGTGGCAACCCGGCCATGTTGGCGGGCGGGCTCTTTGGTGATGCCGATGCCGCCAATCTAATTCGTGGGCTCGATGTGTCCGACTACCGCACGGCTGGTGAGAAATCCGCAGGCTTGCTGGTAGCGGAGATTAAGAGTGTTGAACAAGCGAAGCAATTTGATAATCCAAATTACACTATCGCGCTTGAAAAACTTAAATCAAGTCAACTCTTGGTCGAAAAAGCAGAAAGTGTAAAAGGCTTGACAACTGGTGATGGACCACGTTTTATTCGATACTTTATAGAATTCTCCAGCAACCCAAAAGGATGGGAATGGTTTCAAACGACACCAAACACCACGAAAAACTTTGATGGCCAGCACCAAGTATTCCTATGGGAAGATGGTCTTGGAGCGATGCAAAAGATACCAGGCTCTCGAACGTATGCGCGAGGGGCATGGGGTACTAAAGGAATTTTACTGTCACAGATGGGGCCTTTGGCAGCAACGCTTTATTTTGGCGTGGCATATGATAACAACTGCTCTGTAATTAAACCCAAAAGGGGTGATTACTTGCCAGCGCTTTGGTCTTACTGTTCTTCGGCTCAATTTAACTATGAAGTTAGAAAGCTTGATCAATCAATAAAGCCGACAAATGCCACTTTTGAGCGTATTCCTTTCGATTCCGACCATTGGACTCAAATCGCCGCCGAAAA
>CALMNY010000211.1 GCA_937872125.1 uncultured Candidatus Competibacteraceae bacterium
GACCTGATCGAGAATCGGCATCGAATACCAGGAGCTCAAAAACAGCCCCATCCGCCCCCGGGGCGGCAGCTCGCGCCAGAACCGCCAGTATTCAGGTCGGTCGCGCTCCTCGTCAGACGGTTCGCTGAACGCGCGGGCCATCAGCCAGCGCGAATCCATCCATTCGTGCAGCTTGTTGACGGTCTCGCTCTTGCCGGCGCCGTCCACCCCGGCGAACACCACGATGACTGGAAACCGGGCGGTGCGCAGTTCCATCTGCATCAGCAACAACTCCTCTCGCAACCGGGGAACTTGCTGGTGATAGTCCTCCTTGGGCAGCGTGCGGTGCAGTTCGGCGGTTCTGAACATCAAGGCTCCTTGGGCGTGGGCAAATACGGGGGATCGAATAGCCGGATGGATTGTGAGCCGGCGGATTATGCTAATCTTAGTCGGGTTGACCGATAGACGCTCGACTCTTCCGCCTGGGTCAGGACGGCGCCCAACCGTCCTTCAGGGCAACCGGGCTTAACGCAATAAGAAGGAGAACCCCATGCAGTGGCGGCTCTTGGCCAGTCTGATTCCGATGGCGCTCTTGCTGGCCGGTCCAGCGCGGGCGGATATCTACGCCTTCGTGGACAGCAACGGCGTTCGGCACCTCAGCAACGTCCCCAATGACCCCCGCTATAAGCTGGTGATGCGCACGCCAGCCTACCGCAAGAACTCCGCTTCAACGTCCAGCTTCGCGCCCACCAATTTATATAGCCCCGGTTCTGCTGCGCTGACGCCGCGCGCTTACTCCGCCCGCACCTACACGCCGCGCGCCAGGCCCACCCGCTCGGGCCGGGTGAATGAAAGCAACCGCCAGCGGTTTACCCCCGAGATCAACCGCATCGCCGCGCAACACCGCCTTGATCCGGCGCTACTGCATGCCGTGATCAGCGCCGAATCGGCCTATAACCCCTGGGCCGTATCGCCCAAGGGCGCCATGGGCCTGATGCAGTTGATGCCGGGCACTGCCGACCGGTTCGGCGTCAGCAATCCCTATGACCCCGTCGCCAACATGCACGGCGGCGCCCGCTATCTGCGCTGGCTGCTCGATCAGTTCAACGATACCCGGCTGGCGGTGGCCGCCTACAACGCCGGCGAGGGGGCGGTGCAGCGGTATGGCAACCAGATACCTCCCTACCGCGAAACCCAGAACTATGTCGTTAAGGTGCTGGATTACTATCAGCAATACCGGACCGGCGGCGGCCTGTACGCCAGCAGCGCAAGTCCGCTGGCGATGAACAGCTACGGGAACGGGGGCTACTACAACAACGGAAGCTATTACGGGAGCAGCCCTTACGCGCGCAGCCCTGGCGTCGTCGTGATTACCCCGCGCCGGGGCAATCAGCCCGCCAGCCTGACCAATATCGCCGGTCAGTCTGGTTCGACCCTCACGCCGCGCACTTATCTGCGGCCGACCAATGGCCAGGTCATCGTCGGCGCCAGCGGTGGCGCTCGCAGTCCCAGTCGCCCCCCGGTTCGGATTAACCTGCCCGCCCGCTCGACTCCAGCGAGCAACGTCCCGCTGTTCGCCGGCAACGATAAGTAATCGAAAGTAACCGATGAATGCACGCCGCTCCCCGCGTGGCGCTTCTTATCTAAACCCATCCGTATCCGCTGCATCCACCGCCGCCACCCGGCGGTTTTCAGTACAACGCGGGTGGGCAGCGGTGCTGGTGATCACGCTCAGCTTTGTGGGCGGCGATGTGGGTGCAGCGGAATCGCCGTCCGGTTGGCGTGAGGCGTTTCTGACCGCCGAGCAGTCCCTGCGCGATGGCGCCGCCGTGGACCTCGCCGCGTTACGCGCCTATCCCCTCTATCCCTACCTGCGCTACCAGGAACTGAGCCGTCGCCTGCCGGAATGGCCCGCCGATGAGATCCGCCAGTTCCTGCGCGATTATGCCGATTCCCCTCTGGCCGCCCGGCTGCGCGACGCCTGGCTGCGCCAACTCGCCGCCGCCCGGCGCTGGGAGGATTATCTCCGCGACTTCATCCCCACCCGCAATGCCGAACTGGACTGCTGGCAACGGCAGGCGCTGCTCGCCACCGACCAGGGCGAAGCAGCGCTGCGCAACTTTGCCCCGTTCTGGTTGCGCGGCGCGACGCTGCCCGCCGCCTGCGATCCGGTCATCGCCGCTTGGGGCGCACAGGGCAAACCCACGCCACAGCAACTCTGGCAACGGTTCGTTCTGGCGATGAAGGACAATAACCAGAAACTGGCGCGCGCCTTGCGAACGGCTATGCCTGTCGCCGACCAGACTTTGGCCGACCCCTGGCTGAGCGTCGCCGAGAATCCCCGCCTGCTTCTGGACGCCAGCCGGTTGAATCTGGACGACCCGCGCACCTGGGCCATCCTGAGCGACGGACTGAACCGTTGGGGTAAACGCAATCCGCTGGATGCAGCGGCGGCCCTGGATACGTTCAAGGCGCGCGCTCCGGCGCTCGCGCCGCGCCTGGCGGAGGTAGAACGGCGATTGGCGTTATGGCTCGCCAGCGACTATCACCCCAGCGCGCTGGCCCGGCTGGCAGTATTGCCAGACGCCGTCGTAGATCGTGACGTGGCGGAATGGCGGGTGCGGGTTTGCCTGCAACAGGGCGACTGGAACGCGACCCTGAGCTGGCTGGACCGGTTGCCCGCGCCGGAACGCGACAGCCCGCGCTGGCGCTACTGGCGCGGCCGGGCGCTGGAGACGCTGGGTCGGAGCGAAGAGGCCAAACCGGTTTACCAGAGCATCGCCGGCCAGCGGGATTATTACAGCTTTCTGGCCGCCGACCGGCTGGGCGCACCCTACGCCATCGCCAGCAGCCCGTTGACGATTCCGGCGACCGAACTGGAGGCGCTGCTGACCCGCTCCCCCGGCTTGCAGCGGGCGCAGGAACTGTACATTCTGGGCCGGGAGCCGGACGCCGAGACCGAATGGCGGCAGGCGACGCGAGCATTCGACCGCCCGGCGCTGCGCCAGGCCGCGCGGTTGGCCCAGCGCTGGGACTGGCACGGCCAGGCTATCGCCACCATCGCGCGGGCCGAACATTGGGACGATCTGGAGCTGCGGTTCCCGCTGGCCTGGCGGGAGGGCGTGGTCAATCAGGCCCGCGCCGGCGCGCTGGACCCCGCCTGGGTCTATGCGGTCATCCGCCAGGAAAGCGGATTTCGACCCGCCGCCCGCTCGCCGGTCGGGGCGCTGGGGCTGATGCAGATCATGCCCGCTACCGGCCGGCAAATCGCTCGGGAATTACAGGACGCGGCGGCTACCGATCCGCCCCTGCTGCAACCCGAAACCAACATTCGTTACGGCGTTCACTATTTGCGGCGGATGCTGGAACGCTTGCAGGACAACCCGGTGCTGGCCACCGCGGCCTACAATGCCGGCCCCAACAAGGTCGCGCAATGGCTGCCCGCCCGCGCCGCCGTACCCGCCGACGTATGGGCGGAGACCATTCCCTACCGGGAAACGCGGGCCTACGTGCAGCGGGTGATGGAATACGCCGCCATTTACCAGCGCCGCCTGGGCTTGTCGGAGCCGGAACCCACCCTTAGCGCCCGGATGAAACCGGTGCTGCCGGGAATCACCAGCGGCGCTGGCTAAACGGATCTGAACGCTCATGACTATTCGCAACCTCGACGCCCTGTTTAAACCCGATGCGGTCGCCCTGATTTGCGGCGGCGGCGGCAGTGAGGAAGTTATCGCCCGTAATCTGATGAGTGGCGGCTTCCAGGGACCGATCATGCCGGTAGACGCCAAGCGCAATGCGCTGGCGGGCGCTCTCACGTACCAGGACATCGCTCGCCTGCCGCTGCCGCCGACGCTGGCCATCATCACCCGACCGCTGCGGGAAGCCCCCGCGCTGATTCGGCAACTGGGTGAACGCGGCGCCCGCGCGGCGTTGCTGGTCACTGAAGCCCGGGGTTTGCCGTCCACTGAACGTGCAGCTCTGGCCCAGGCGATCCTGGACGCGGCTCAACCGTATCTGTTGCGGGTGCTGGGTCCCGGTTCCCAGGGCTTCAACGTCCCCCGTTCCCGTCTCAACGTCTGCCTGAATCACCAACCGCTGCTGCCCGGCGATATCGCGTTTATCACCGAATCCGGCACCATTGGTCAAACCGCCCTCGATCTCGGTAATCATCACGGGTTTGGGTTCAGCCATTTGATTCATCTGGGCGACGGCCTGGATGTGGATCTGGCCGATGTCCTCGATTATCTGGCGGGGGACTATCACACCCGGGCGATTTTGCTGTACCTGGAGCACATCAGCGATGCCCGCAAGTTCATGTCGGCGGCGCGGCGCGCGGCCCGCACCAAGCCGGTCATCGTGCTGAAACCCCGCCGTTACCCCGAAGAACCGGACGACGCGGTGTACGCCGCTGCCTTCCGCCGCGCCGGATTGCTGCGGGTGGATGACAGTGATGAACTGTTGCAAATGATCGAAGTGTTGAAGGCGGCCAAACGGGTGAACAGCGACCGGCTGGCCATCGTCGGCAACAGTTCCAGCATGAGCCTGCTGGCGACCGATACCCTGTATCAGTTCGGCGGTCGGCTGGCGCAGTTTTCCGAAACGACCCAGCAGGGTTTGGAGCCGCTGATCGAATCCAGCGCCCTGCCTAATCCCGTTGATCTCAGCGATCAGGCCGACGCCAGCGCCTACGGGCGGGCGCTGGACCTGGTGCTGGCCGATCCTGGCGTGGACGGCGTGCTGGTCATCAAGACGCCCAGCGCCCTCAGCGAAACCACCGCCGTCGCCGACGCCGTGATCCAGCGGCTCACCGGTAGTCGCCATTGCATCATCGCCAGTTTTCCCGGTCCCCAGACCGGGGCCACCGCACGCCAGCGGTTGTTGAAACAACAGATACCCACCTACGAAACCGCCAGCGATGCGGTGCGCGCGTTCATGCGGATCGTACAGTACAAGCGCAATCAGGCGCTGCTGATGGAAACGCCGCCCTCGCTGCCGGAGGCGTTTACTCCGGATACCGTGGCGGCGCGGGCCATTCTCAGCCGCGCCCTGAATGAGGGGCGCGAAAGCCTCAACGAGTACGAGGCGATCCAACTGCTGGCTACCTATGGGATTCCGGTGGCGGAAACCCGGCTGGCGCGTTCTCCCGATGAAGCGGCCGCTCTGGCGGCGCAATTGCATCCGCCGGTTGCTTTGAAGATCATGTCGCCGGAAGTAGCCGCCAAATCGCAGGTCGGCGGCGTCGCCCGTTATCTGAACAGCCCGGACGCAGTGCGCCAGGCGGCGACCACAATGCTGGCGCGATTGCACGATCTGGCGCCGGCGGCCCGGTTCAACGGCTTTGTGCTCCAGCCCATCGTGGCCCGTGATGGCGCTTATGAATTGACCTTGGGCGTGCGGTCCGGCGGCGGTTTTGGGCCGGTGATCTACTTTGGCCAGGGCGGCACCGAAAGCGAGGTGATCAACGATCTGGCCTATGGCCTGCCGCCGCTGAATCTCCATCTGGCCCGCGAGATGATGGCGCAGACCCGGATTTATCAACGGTTGCGCTACAGCCTGCTGCGCCGCGCTAACCTCAACGCCGTGGCGCTGACGCTGGTGAAAGTGTCGCAAATGGTCGTGGACCTGAGCGAGCTGGCCGAACTGGACATCAATCCGCTGTGGGTCAACGCTCAGGGCGTGGTGGCGCTGGACGCGCGGGTGCGGCTGACGCCGACCGCCAGCGCCACGGCTTCACGGTTGGCCATTCGCCCTTATCCTTCGGCCCTGGAGGAAACCATCACCCTGGCCAACGGGCGGGAACTGCTGCTGCGTCCGGTGTTGCCCGAAGATGAACCCGCGTTGCAGGCACTGGCGCTGCGGGCCTCGCCCGAGGACTTGCGGCGGCGCTTTTTTCAGCCGATTCGGGAACTGTCGCACGACCTGGCGGCGACGCTGACCCAGATTGATTATCAGCGGGACATGGCGCTGGTGGCGGTCGGTCCCGGCGTGCCCGGCAAGGCCGAGGTCTATGGCATCATCAATCTCAGCGCCGATCCGAGCAATGAGCGGGCGGAGTATTCCATTCTCGTGGACCGGGCGTTGATGGGTCAGGGCCTGGGCAACCGGCTGATGCGGCGCATCATCCACTATGCCCGCGCCAATGGCATCCAGGAAATCCACGGCGAAGTGTTGACCGAAAACAAACCCATGCTGCAAATGAACCGGGCGCTGGGTTTTGCTGTCCGTAGTGATCCGGAAGATCCCGGTTTGAAACACGTGGTTTTGCCCCTCCATCAAGTTGGCCTGTCCATAGGGTGAATTCCGTATGAGCGAAAAGCGTCTCCTGGTTGTTGACGACGAACCTGAATTCGGTGAACTGGTGCGCAAGGTTGCCGTTGGTCTGGGCTATGAAGCGCGCGTCGCCACCAGTGGCCACGAATTTCAGGACGCCTATCGCGAGATGAATCCCACTATGATCGTGATGGACATGGTGATGCCGGAGATGGATGGCAATGAACTGGTGTTATGGTTGATGGAGCAGCGCTACGCGGCCCATCTGATCATCATCACCGGCTACAGTCCCGATTACGCCAAGGACGCCCGGGTGCTGGCGGAATTTAACGGCCTGCGGTCGGTGACGACCTTGACCAAGCCGATTGGGCTGGCCAAGCTGCGCGAGGCGCTCAGTGTTGATTATCAGGTGGCGTGAGAAAGCGGGAAGAGGCCGGGAGACGACGCGCTTGTCAAGCGCAGAGACCCAAGCCATGTGAAAATCTACATCCGCGATGGGGTTGCCGCGTCATCTACAATGCTTTCCGGCAACTGGACAACGGGGATTGAAAGCCGATCTTGATCCGCGCCTGCTGGCGCGGCCGGCGCTGTTTGGCCTGACTGTCAATCCAGTTTCAGTGATTCCCCGCGATGCGGCGGCGGAACAACCCGCCGGTCTGGCCGCCGCTGAGGATCTTCTCAAGCACTGCGGCGATCCCGCGCCCACTTACTCACGGTGGTTCCCCAACATCGCCTTTCCAATCAGACCCCATTACATCAAGGCGCGCGTTTCCGGGGATGGCTCGTCGCTGGGAAATGCGGCATCTCGTCGCAGCAACCGCAATCACCTCGGGTTATCGGTTGGTTCACACGCCTCCTCCATCTCCTCCTCGCCCTCTTCCGGCAAGGCAACTGCAATCGCTTGTTTGCCCATCGCCTTTTCGATCAGCGCCAACAGATTCTGCTTGCGGGTTTGGTAGAAAGCGGCGAAATCATCGGCTCGCAGCGTATCAGCGGGGATGAAATGGCTGCTCAAACTGGCATTCATGTCCGCATCGCCGATCAGTACCTGCGGATGCTTCTGAATTTTTTGCAGGTATTGGGAGGGTGCCGAGCCGCCGACCATTCGATTAGCCTTGTAGGAAATCGGCGTCTTGTTGACGACCGTGTTGTATAGCTTCCGGGGAATATTTCCTTTTTTCTCACACCAGTCCTGCGGGAAGATGTGATGAATGTCCAGCGCCACGTCTTCGGCATCCAGCTCCCGAATATTGGCTTTCCAGAAGAAATCCTTGGCCCCCTCACGCAGCACCAGCACATTGAGGCCCTTGTAGGCGGCGCTGAGCCGGGAAGTGAGGCGGTCCAGCCGGTCGGGCTGGAAAGCGGCATCGGCGATGGTGCGTGGCGGTTCGGTACTCCCTTCGATCCAGCCGAGGAGTTCCTCCACGTCGTTGGCGATGCGGGTTTCCACGGCGCCGCCGTACAGTTCGCCCAACACGCCGCACCAGTACCACCGCGCCAGCTTGTCGTGTACACGCGGTTCGAGCCAGCGCTCGCCCAACAGCGTCAATACCGCGGCCAGCGGCGCAAGCTGGGTGCGGTAGGGCAAGTCGCAGAGATTGGTCAGGCATTCCTTGCGCAGAAACTTGGCGGCCAGCAAAAAGCCAGCTTCGACCCGATCCGCCCATTTTTGGTAAGCCGTCAGCGGCAGCAGGAGAATGGTGGCACGCTTGGCACTGACCGGGGTGACCTGCTTGCCGGTTTTGCCGGCGGCGAGGTCCGCCCGGCGGCGCTCCAGGGTATGCAGCATGGCGACGGCTTGCAGGAAGTCAGTGGTTTCGATGCTGTTCAGCAAAGGTTCGTGAGCCAGACGCTTCTGGCGTGATTCCACGTTGCGTAAGCTGCTACCAAACCAGTCGTCGCGCAGGTTGTAGCCATCGGCGGCGTAGGTGGCCGTCATCAACTCGAAGACGGAAAGGGCGACCCCACCGGTGTTGACCTTTTCAAACACCAGGCAGACCGCTTCCTTGGAGGTTTCCTTTTTCAGGGCGATGATGGGGAGCTGGTAATTACGAAAAACGTTGAGAATCGCTCTACGAAATCCCATGTACAAACCGAAATGTTCCGGGGCGTATTCCTGGAGACTCTCCTCCCAGCTATCCGAGTTGAGGAGTTCGCCGCACGGAAAATACAGTTGGCGGCACTCCAGTTCGCGAGTGGAAACATCCAGCACCACGTCCCGCCCGAAGTTGGTTTTCTGCTTACGATCCGGTTCCAGCGCCCGCAACGCATCCTCCAGCCGTTCTGGACCTTCCAGAGCGGTAGGAATGTGAAAGTAGTAA
>CALMNY010000212.1 GCA_937872125.1 uncultured Candidatus Competibacteraceae bacterium
GTGATGTTAGTTTGGCTTACCCGCGCCGCCATTTCGATCACAGGAAAATTTACAGAAGGATATTTTCACGAATTTTGCCTATGGCCGATGACGTGATACGTGCTTGAAAAGCCAAGCGCCCTTGACGCTCAGCGCCGATATGCCAACGCCATATCCCAGACCGCCAACACTTTGTACAGAAAAAAACGGGTTCTTGAATCCAACTTTAGGGCCAGCGGAAATGTATAAGGCATCAATGCCGACGCCTGCTCCGATACCAGCAGTCGCTATATGGCCTGGGCATTGGTCTAAATCGACGACGCTAAAAGGCTGGCTCAGTCCCATCCACCCACTACAATCGATAGAAGACCAATCATCCACATCTCCACCGGATCCGGCTTCTCCTCCCAGACCCCATCCCGTACCCGCAAAATGAAATCGAGCGGATATATCGGCTTTTTTACTGTAAAAAGTAAATGCCCAGATTCCAGCCGCTAACACCAGACCGACGCCACCGGTTCCGAGGTCACAGACTTTCCAGTCATCTGCTTTTATTGCCAATGACATAAAAAACCTCCAGTAGTTTTGCAATGTGAAAGTCAAATCATGAGTTGGGCTTTCATAAGATCACTCCATATACATTCTGGTCAGACTCTAGGTGAGAATGGACCGATTTCATCTGGCTGGCCCATCGCATAGGCAACGAACAGGTATTGCCATTTACCGATATAGCAAAGCCCATACCACTTGATTATTTCAATTAACCTATTGAATTTTAATTTTTTTATAGTTCTTGAGAGGCGGTGGTGGGTCATGGTTGACCCGGCGGGAACCGGTCAAAAACCGGGGAAAGAGCGCTAACGGATTGAGCAATCAGCAGCGCGCCAGCCAGCACCCACGAGTGGGTCATTTCTGACCCACTGGATGGCGCACAGGAAGAAGCATACTGTAGCTACGTGGTTCAACGTTTCGACTCACGCGAGATAGTGGCTTTTATCTATGCCGTGTTGGTACCCAACAAGAGGCGCAACCGGTAATCATCATTGAGGGCGGCGCGCAGTTTGCGGCGACGGATACTGTCACGCGGGGAGCTGTTATGACGCCGCACATTCAGGGCGATGCGGCGAATCAGGGCTAAGTTAGGTGTCGTGCGAGGGAATGCCGTTGGGCCGATCCAAAAAGCCTCGCAGCCCGTCTTCCTTCTCCTCGGCAAAGTCCGCCATGCCCACCCAGTCCTCCACCCCGCTCAACACCGCGCACAGGACAATCATCAGAATATCCTGGAGTTTGTGGAGCTTGTTGCGCGTCTCGCGGCGGGGATCGGGCAGATCGGCGAAATAGGGGCGCGGGTCGAGTAGTTGGGGCCGCATCAGTTCTCTCCAGTCGATGATCCGGATTCGGTTATCCCAGCAATCCATCTCCTGTCAATCCACCACATAGCGCGATTGCCCTGGCTTCAGTCTCGCCTGCCTTGCCTTATCAGTGACTTGGCCGTATCTTTGCGCGCCTATTTCATCACCCCCCTACAGGAGGGCAGCGGCCGTGTCGAGTCAGGACCAGCAGATCATGTTCGTGTTTCCGGGACAGGGTTCCCAGTATGTCGGGATGGGCAGTGACCTCATCCGGGATTTTCCCACCGCCCAGCGCCGCTACGAACAGGCGAACGACATCCTCGGCTATGACCTCGTTAAGCTGTGCCTGGAAGGGCCGGAAGAGGAACTGAAACTCACCCACCACACTCAGCCCGCCCTGCTCACCCACTCGCTGATCTGCCTGGAACTCTTCCGCGAACTGACTGAAAACCGCGTACAACCAGTCCTGGCCGCCGGCCACAGTCTGGGCGAATACTGCGCTCTGGTCGCCGCCGGGGCGCTGAGCTTTGAAACCGCCCTGCAGTTGGTGCAAAAGCGCGGCGAGTGCATGGGAACCTACGGTGACGGCGAAATGCTGGCCTTCCCGCTCCATCTCGACACCGTCCGTCCGCTGGCCGAAAAGCACTACTGCGCCGTCGCCGCCTGCAACCTGCCCGATCAAACCGTAGTCGGCGGTCGCGGCGACGATCTGGACCGGCTGACCGAGGACGCCCATGCGCAATTCCCACGCAAGCGGCCTACCCGACTCAAAACCGAGGGCGCGTTCCATACCTTCTATATGATCACCGCCGCCCAGCATTACCGGCCGGTGCTGGACACCGCCGCGATGACCGCGCCGACCGTCCGCGTCCTGTCCAACTACACCGGCACCCACCACGATCCCGATCCAGCCGCCATCAAAACCCGGCTGTTCTTCCAACTGTTCCATCCGGTCAACTGGATCGGCAACCTGGAAACGGCCTTCCACGATGGCATCACGACCATCGTCGAATTTGGCGGCGGCCTGGGCAGCGGCACCGCGCCAGAAGACAAGCGCCCCAACCTGGAAAGCATGATCAAGAAGGCGCTGCGCGGTTCAGATTTTAGCGTCCATTACCACGCAGCCATTAACAGCCAGACGTTGCGGGAAGCGGCGGAGGCGCTACGTTCATGAGACATCGCGCCGCCATGCCTGCCCAACGCACCCGCCGCTTCCTCCGCCAGGAAGCGTTGAAGCGATCCCATCGCCGGTGCGATCTGATCCGAATCGTCCCGGAAGACGAAGCCACAGCGCCCCCGCCGCGCATCATCAACCCTGTGGAGCCGCCAGCGAAATGACTGTAACCCGGTCTCTCCAGTGATCCACAGCCACTCAGGAATTTCTGCTGCTTGCGCGAGAGACTGGCGTTGCTGCTCCGGTAATTCCCAATAATAATCGTCGGCTATCGCGTTTGCCCGGATTTCAGCTACCCTTAACCGGAGTGTTTGCTGGAACTGGTCATCGCGGGATGGGCGGGAGTTCGCCCCCGTCAACCGCCCATTACGCCACCCAAGTTTTTCCCCCCGTACTAAAACACGAATGATCAGCCCTGCGTGGCCCGGACGCGGGCCGGAGGGGATTGTTGACTGTTCTTTTGCCCATTTGCCACGACCATCACGAGGTAAAAATTATGCTGTCCGAGAAACAACTTGAAATCCTGCGGGAACGCCGCGCCAAAGTGCTGGCCGGCGGCGGCGCGGACAAAATTCAGGAACGACACGCCAAGGGCCTGCTCAGCGCCCGCGAACGGCTGCTGGCGCTGTTCCAGGAAGACACCTTTCAGGAAATCGCCACTCACGCCAAGCACGCTGGCAAGCATTTCGGCCTGGCCGATAAGGAACTGCCCTCCGACGGCGTGATCGTCGGCACCGGTTTCGTGGATGGGCGGCCGGTCGCGGCGTTCAGCCAGGATTTCACCGTGATGGGCGGCACTCTGGGCAAGATGCACGCCAAGAAGATCGTGCAGTCCATGCAGATGGCCCTGAAGATCGGCGTACCGGTGGTGGCGTTCAAGGACTCCGCCGGCGCCCGCATCCAGGAAGCGGTGGACGCGCTATCCGGCTACGGCGAGGTGTTCTATCAAAACGTGCTGCTGTCGGGCGTGGTGCCGCAGATCGCCATCATCGCCGGTCCCTGCGCCGGCGGCGCGTCCTATTCGCCGGCGCTGATGGACTACATCATCATGACCCGGCAAAACGCCTACATGTTCATCACTGGCCCGGAGGTGATCAAGGCGGTCACCGGCCGCACCACCAGTCTCGAGGATGTCGGCAGCGCCGAGATGCACGCCACGGTCAGCGGCAACGTCCACTTCATCGCCGAGGACGACCGCCACGCGATCCAGATCGCCAAGGCGCTGCTGAGCTACATGCCGTCCAACAACACCGAGGACCCGCCGCACCGGCCCTATCCCGATCTCGACTTATCGCCGGACGAGGGCATCAACGCCCTGATTCCCGAAACCTCCGCCGAGCCGATGGATGTCAAGCTGGTCATCCAGCGGCTGGTGGACAACGGTCAGTTCCTGGAAGTCCACGCCGGCTGGGCGGGTAACATCGTGGTCGGTTTCGCCCGCATTCAGGGCATCGTGGTCGGCGTGCTCGCCAACCAGTCGCTGGTCAAGGCCGGCGCGATGGACATTGATGCCTCCGACAAGGGCGCCCGCTTTATCCGTTTCTGCAACGCGTTCAACATCCCGCTGGTGACGCTGGTGGACGTGCCCGGCTTCCTGCCCGGCATCGAGCAGGAGCGCGGCGGCATCATCCGTCATGGCGCCAAGATGCTCTACACCTACGCCTCGGCGACGGTGCCCAAGATCACCATCATCCTGCGCAAGGCTTACGGCGGCTCCTATCTGGCGATGTGCGCCCAGGAGATGGGAGCGGATATGGTGTTTGCCTGGCCGACCGCCGAAATCGCGGTGATGGGGGCGGAAGGCGCAGTCAACATCCTCTATCGCAGCGAACTCAAGGGCGCGGAGGACCGCAAGGCCAAGGCCAAGGAACTGGTGGAGGAATACCGGGCCAAGTTCGCCTCGCCGTATATGTCCGCTTCGCGCGGCTACATCACCGACGTGATCGAACCGGCCGACACCCGCGCCACCATTGCGCTGGCGCTGCGCAAGCTGCTGACCAAGCGCGAACTGCGCCCGGCCAAGAAGCACGGCGATATCCCGCTCTGATCCGTTCACCGAATTCAACCCTACGGGAATTCACCGATGAACACCCCCTCTTACACCACGATGGACGCCATCGGCGACATGTTCGTGATCTACGGCATCGTGATCGTCATCTCGATGCTGGTCGCAGTGGTCATTCGCGGCATCGTCTGGGTCTTGTCGCGCCAGGCCAGGCAGGAGGAAACCAAAGCCCCGGCCAAGCCTGCCGCGCCGCCCGTCATCGCCGGCGTCCCTCAGGAACATCTGGCCGTCATCACCGCCGCGGTGGCCGCGATGATGGGCGCGCACCGGATCGTCCACATCGAAACGGCCGGCCGCGGCTTCGGCTGGACAGCGGAAGCGCGCACGGTCCATCACACCTCGCACGCGCCGCGCGCATCGCACTAAGCATTTGAACCCCTTTCCATCCCCTATCTTGCGAGCAAATCCACATGGAGAAGAAGTTCCGTATCACCGTCGAGGGCAAGCAGTATGTCGTTACGGTCGAGGACATTACGACCGATAGCGCCCAAGGTTTTTATCAGGATACAGCGGCGGCCGCAGCGCCGCCCTCCGTCGTCGCGGCGGGGTCGGCGGCCGCCACGCCCGCGCCCGCACCTGCCGCCAGTTCCCCTGGAGTAGCCGGGCCGGGCGACGAAGTGGCGCCGCTGGGCGGCGTGGTGCAAACGGTTCACGTCAGCGTCGGTCAGGCCATCAACGAGGGCGACAAGCTGGTCTCGCTGGAAGCCATGAAGATGGTCACGCACGTCGTCGCCCGCCGGGGCGGCAAAGTCACCAGCATCGCGGTCAAACCGGGCGATCCGGTGGACGCCGGGCAGGTGCTGTTGACCATCGGCTGAGCGCCGGGAGCGTTCCGCCATGGAATCCCTGAACTTTCTCGACTTATTCCAGGGGATCAATACCCTGGTGGGCGGGTTCGCCACCGACCCCAAAAT
>CALMNY010000213.1 GCA_937872125.1 uncultured Candidatus Competibacteraceae bacterium
CCACCGACTGCGTTCATGTCGCGATTACCGGCCTGCTCGACCACGAGCCGGACATGGTGGTATCGGGCATCAACAGCGGCGCTAACCTGGGCGATGACGTGATCTATTCCGGCACGGTGGCGGCGGCGATGGAAGGCCGCTTCCTCGGTCTGCCGGCCATCGCCATCTCACAAAACTCATTTCGGCCCCAGCACTTCGATACCGCCGCCCGTGTCGCTGTGTGGCTGGTGCAGCGGCTGCGCCACCGGCCCCTGCCGCCCGATACCATCCTCAACGTCAACGTCCCCGATCTACCCTGGGAGCGCCTGGCCGGGTTCCAGGCTACCCGGCTCGGCCATCGCCATAAATCCGAACCGGTCATCAAGAGCGTGGACCCACGCGGACGGCCAATTTACTGGGTGGGACCCTCCGGTCCTGAACAGGACGCCGGCCCCGGTACGGACTTCCACGCCGTGCGCGCCGGCCAGGTCTCCATCACCCCGTTGCAGGTAGACCTGACCCGCCATGGGGCGATCGGTTCCCTGACCGAATGGTTACGCACCGAATAATATGACTATTTAGCCAGCATGGTTTTCTGTTTTACAAAAAAGACATCGCTTCAGTAGACGAAGGGGGCAGAAAAAGTTTATCATCATCAAATGCTTGGAGCAGGAACCCAGGAAAGGCGATTCCGTGGCTCCAGCATCGGCGTCTATGGCTGGGTGGGAATCCACCAATCCTCCCGCAACCTGCGCCGATCCCCGACAAAGCCAATAATAAAAGACGCAAAACCGGCGTGAGACCGGGCGTCAACACGATAATCCCCCAAGCGAAGCCATTTTAAGGAGGTCACCGATGTCCCGACGGGTTGCCGTCTGTCTGGAAGTGATGGTGTGCGAAGACGAATTGCGCATGGACGATCCCCTGCTGGACGAAGACAAGCAGGATGAAGCCGAGGACGAGGCGGTTGTAGAGGTGGGATTGGAAGCAGTGGATGTTTCCTGGCCGGCGCCCGCGCCGACCAGCCGGGAATTCACCCCGGAGGAATTGGACGCCACCCGCATGTACCTGAGCGAAATTGGCTTTTCTCCGCTGCTGAGCGCCCAGGAAGAAATCTATTACGCGCGGCGAACGCTCCAGGGCGACGCCAGCGCCCGTAACCGCATGGTGGAGAGCAATCTGCGTCTGGTGGTAAAAATCGCCCGGCGCTACATGAACCGAGGTTTGAGCCTGCTCGACCTGATCGAGGAAGGCAATCTGGGATTGATCCATGCGGTAGAGAAATTCGACCCGGAACGCGGCTTCCGGTTTTCCACCTACGCGACTTGGTGGATTCGGCAGACCATCGAGCGGGCGCTGATGAACCAGACCCGCATCATCCGGTTACCCATCCATATCATCAAGGAAATCAACAGCTACCTGCGTACCGCCCGGCAACTGGCGCAAACGCTGGACCGTGAGCCAACCGCCGAGGACATTGCCCAGGCCATGGGCAAATCGGTGACCGAGGTCAAACGGATGTTGCAGCTCAACGAGCGGGTGGCGTCGGTGGATACTCCCATCGGCAAGGATGAGGATCGCTCGCTGCTCGACGCCATCCCCGATGACAACAATCACGATCCGGCGCAATGGTTGCAGGAAGCCGATCTCAACAACAAGCTCGAACTGTGGCTCAGTCAGTTGAACGACAAGCAGCGCATTGTGGTGGAGCGGCGATTCGGCCTGGGCGGCCAGGACAAGGCCACCCTGGAACAGGTCGGCAATGAAATCGGCGTGACCCGCGAGCGGGTGCGCCAGATTCAGATTGACGCCCTGCGCCGGCTGCGCCATATCCTGGAAAGCGAAGGCTTTCGCCGGGATTTTCTATAAGCGCTACGCCCTCTCTCCAACCGAGGGGGCGGATCACTCTCCCATGAGTAACAGTGCCGCCGCGACCCGGCGGCCTTCCAGCATGACGATGTTGTAAGTACGGCAGGCGGCGGCCGTATCCATGACTTCTACCCCTACGCTGCGCTCCAGCAGCGGGCGCAGTAACGACGGACGCGGAAACCGCTGATGGACGCCGGTGCCCAGCAGCACGATTTCCGGCTCCAGGCCGGCGATCACCGCAAAATGGCTTTCCACCAGATCGCCAAAGGTTTGTGGCGGCCAGTCGCTCACCAGTCGTTCGGGGGTAACGATGACGCTGCGACGAAATTCCTGCTGGTTGACCCGGACCCAGTCCAGACCATAACTGGTGATGGCATAATGGTTTGTATCGTTGTCAAGACTGAAACGCATAGCTGCTCCTCGAAACGTGCGGCGGTATCGCGGACCCACGAATTCATTCGTTATGATGTGCCCCTTCAGAGTCGGCAACGCCCGCAATGTTCCCAGCCCTTGCCGGCCGTTTTGCCCCCGCCCTGTGATCATCACCGGAAGAGTCCACGATGACCGAAGCCGCCCCCTACACCGTCCACGCCCTGGAACTGGGGCGCATGGGCAATTTTATCTACGTGATCCACGACCACGCGACCGACCGCGCGGCGGTAGTGGACCCGGCCTGGGACGTGCCGGCCATCCTGGCGCTGACCGAACAGCGCGGCTTGCGCATCAGCGACATTCTGCTGACTCACAGCCATTTCGACCACATCAACGGGGTCGAGGCGCTGCTGAACGCCAGCGACGCCCAACTGCACCTGCTGCGGGCCGAGGCGGCATTCTGGGATCGCTATACCGACCTGCCGACGCTGCACGACGGCGGCGACCGTATCGAGCTGGGCGCGACCGAAATCGAGGTTTTGCACACGCCTGGGCACACGCCGGGTTCGGCCTGTTACCGGCTGGGCGACCAGGTGCTGACCGGCGACACCCTGTTCGTGTTCGGCTGCGGGCGCTGCGACCTGCGCGGCGGCGACCCGGAGCAGATGTACCACAGCCTGCGCCGGCTGGGCGAGCGGTTGCCGGGCGGCGCGCGCATTCGTCCCGGCCACAACTACGGCATCACCCCGACCTCGACCCTGATCGAACAACTCGCCGGCAATCCGTTTCTGCATTTCGATGACTGCGCCCGTTTTGTTGAGTACCGGATGCATCTGCACGACCGGGAAGAACCGTACCGGCCCGAACCGCGCCCGCATCGCCCTCACCATTGAATGACAACAAAGCCAAACGCATGATCGTTAACTGCACCGCCTATGCCGACGGCTGCAAGCTGCCGGCCATTACGTTGGAAGACGTTCCAACGCTGCGTGACCGGCCGGAGGTCTTCATCTGGCTGGGGCTGCGCGAACCGGATGAGGAGCTGATGGCGCGGGTGAAGGACCTGTTCGGTCTGCATGAACTGGCCGCCGAGGACGCCCACCACGCGCATCAGCGGCCCAAGGTGGAACTGTACGGCGACTGTCTGTTTGTGGCGCTGAAGACCGCCCAAATGAATGAGGGCAAGGTCGAATTTGGCGAAACCCACCTGTTCGTCGGGCCGCGCTATCTGATGACGGTGCGGCATGGCGCCTCGTTGCCCCACACCCTGGTGCGCGCCCGCTGCGAGAGCAACCCGCGTCTGCTGCGCAAGGGGCCGGGGTTCGCGCTGTATGCCATCCTTGATTTCGTGGTGGATAATTATTTTCCGATCCTCAACAGCGTGGAAGATGCGGTGGAGGACCTGGAAGAGCGGTTTTTCAAAGGCGATTTCGATCAGGACGATCTGGGTCGGCTGTACCAGTTCAAGCGCGATCTGGTGGAACTGCGCCGCGCGGCGGCGCCGCTGGTCGAGGTCTGCAACTATCTGCTGACCGACGTGTTCACCAATCATATTCCCGACGACATCCGGCCCTATTTCCGCGATGTCTACGACCACGCCCTGCGCATCAACGAAGCGGTGGACGCCATCCGGGAAACGCTGGCGCTGGCGCTGCAAATCAGCCTGTCGCTGGGCGCGGCCCGCCAGAACGAGGCCACCAAGCGCCTGGCCGGCTGGGGCGCGCTGTTGGCGATTCCGACCATGGTGTTCAGCATCTACGGCATGAACTTCAAGGGCTGGTTTCCCGAACTCGAATGGACCTATGGCTACCCCGCTGTGATGGGGAGCGTGGCGGTAGCCTGTCTGCTGTTGTATCGCAACCTGAAGAAATCCGGGTGGTTGTAGTGTTCTCGTTTGCGCCCATCGGCGTCATCCGTTCCTGTTTCGGCGAGAAATTCGGCATTCCGCGCCAACCGGGGCTGGTTCCCGCTGCGCGGGCCACGCTGGAACTGTTGCCGCCGTACAACCAACCGGCGGCGGTGCGCGGACTGGATGATTTTTCGCATCTTTGGCTGATTTTTGTCTTCCACGGGATACCGTGGGGTCAATGGCAACCCACCGTGCGCCCGCCGCGCTTGGGCGGCAACCGACGTTTGGGCGTGTTCGCCAGTCGCTCCCCTTTTCGGCCCAATCCCATCGGCCTGTCGGCAGTCCGACTGGAACAGGTCGAGATCGCTCAAGGCCAAGTGCGGCTGCATCTGGCAGGCATAGACCTGCTGGATGGAACGCCAGTGCTGGATATCAAACCGTATGTGCCCTATGCCGACGCCATTCCCGAAGCGGCCGGCGGTTTTGCCCCGACTGCGCCGGAAACCACGCTGAAGGTGGCGTTCAGCCCGGCGGCCAGCGCATTCTGCGCGGCCTGGCCCGAAGGCGACTTGCGGGAACTGATCAGCCAGCTTCTGCGTCAGGACCCGCGCCCGGCCTACGAGCGCGCCAATCCTGCCCCGCAAGCGTATGGCATGAAGCTGTATAACCTGGATGTACATTGGGAAATCCGGGGCGGCGCGGCGCAGGTGATGGACATCGTCGAACGTGTAGCGGACACCGGGCAGCCGGGGTGACGGCGCATGATCTGGCGAACACGGCCTTGTTGGCGCTTTGGCCGCTGGCTGGCGTTGCTGGTGCTGACCACGGGCCTGCTGCTGGCGCTGGATGCGGCATGGCCGCCGCCGGTGGACCGCGCCCGCCAGATCTCGGCGCTGGCGCTGGACCGGCAGGGCCGCATCCTGCGCGCGTTCACCGCGCCGCCGGGCGTCTGGCGGCTGCCGGCGCAGACCGGGGATGTGGATCCACTGTATTTGCAGATGCTGCGGGCGTATGAAGACCAGCGGTTCGACGCGCATCCCGGCGTGGACCCGCTGGCGACGGTGCGGGCGCTGGGCCAGTGGGTGCGTCAGGGCCGGGTGGTGTCGGGCGCTTCGACTCTGACCATGCAGGTGGCCCGGCTGCTGGAACCGCACCAGCGCGATCTGATCGGCAAGCTCGGCGAGATGCTGCGCGCCCTGCAACTGGAGCGGCGCTACGCCAAGGATGAGATTCTCGGTTTCTATCTGACGCTGGCGCCGTTCGGCGGCAATCTGGAAGGGGTGCGCGCCGCATCCCTGGCCTGGTTTGGCAAGGAGCCGACCCGGCTGACGGCGGCGGAAGCGGCGCTGCTGGTCATCTTGCCGCAAGCGCCATCGCGGTTGCGACCGGACCGCTTTCCCGACCGGGCGCGAGCGGCCCGCGACAAGGTGTTGACGCGCATGGGCCAGCTTGGGGTGTTGACCGGGCAACAGGTCGAGGAAGCCCGGCAGGAATCGCTGCCGACCCGCTTGCGCCCCCTGCCCTTTCTCGCCCCCCATCTCGCCGACCGAATGCGCACGGCGCGGCCTGCGGCGACGCTTCACCCGACCTTTGTTGACCGGAGTTTGCAGCAAACCCTGGAAACGCTGGCCCGCCAGCAGCACTCCACGCTGGAGTCGGACAGCAGTCTGGCGATCCTGGTGGTCGCCCACCGCGACCGGCGGGTGCTGGCCTATATCGGCGCCAGCGATTTTCACGATCCGCGCCGCGCCGGCCAGGTGGATCTGATCCAGGCGGTGCGCTCGCCGGGTTCAACGCTGAAACCGCTGGTCTATGGCCTGGGCTTCGACGACCTGCTGATCCATCCCGAAACGCTGATCGAGGATGCGCCTACCCGTTTTGGCGATTACAGCCCCACCAATTTCCGCAATACCTACGCCGGGCAGTTGACGGTGCGCGAGGCGCTGCAACAGTCGCTGAACATCCCGGCGGTGGCGTTGCTGGACCAGGTGGGGCCGGCGCGGGTGGCGGCGCGGTTGCGCGAGGTCGGTCTACCGTTGCACTGGAGCGCGGCGCATCCGCAACCGGGATTGCCGCTGGTGCTCGGCGGCGTGGGCATGACGCTGGAGGAACTGGTGACGTTGTACGCCGGTTTCGCCAACGGCGGTGTGGTGGCGCCGCTGCGGTTCGGTCCCACCGATCCTGATCCGCCCGGCCAGCGCCTGTTGTCGGCAACCGCCTGCTGGTATCTGGGCGACATCCTGCGCCATGGGCCGCTACCGCAAAACGTCATCGGGCCGGCCAGCGCCGCTCGACCGCGCGTCATCGCCCATAAAACCGGCACCTCCTACGGGTTCCGCGACGCCTGGGCGCTGGGGTTCGATGCGGATTACACGGTCGGGGTGTGGGTCGGGCGACCGGACGGCTCGCCCAGCCCCGGCCACTATGGCCGCAACACCGCCGCACCGCTGCTGTTCCGGGTCTTCGATCTGTTGCCGGAACCGACGCCGCCGCTGGCCGCGCCGCCTGCGGACGTCCTTCAGGTCCGCCGCGACCAGTTGCCGGAGCGGTTACGCTATTTCCGCACCCGGCCCGCGGTGGAAACCGTCAACGCTCCGCCGCTCACCCTCACCTTCCCGGTAGCCGGTTCGACGGTGGAATTGCCGGAACGCGACGGCGCGCTGGCCGAATTGCCGTTGTCTGCCAAAGGGGGGGTCAAACCGCTGCGCTGGTTGGTAAACGGTCGGCCACTGGCGACCCATCCATGGCGACGGGAGGCGTTCTGGCCGCCGGATGGGGTGGGGCTGGCCCGAATTACCGTACTGGATCAGGCCGGTCAGGCCGCCAGCGCCGAGGTGTGGATCAGCCGGGGGCCGTAGCACCGGCGTCGGCTTGTGGCTGCCGCACGCCAATCCGCCCGCTCCGCCCGGTGTTGCC
>CALMNY010000214.1 GCA_937872125.1 uncultured Candidatus Competibacteraceae bacterium
ACCAAGCCGACCTCTGTAGGGACACGGCGCCGCCGTGTCCCTACTGGCCCCACAGGTATAATCTTTCCAGGAAATCACCTACTCCCCCGCCCGGAACGCGCCGAGCGCACCGCCCTGGCCCTGAATAAACACGGTGTCGCCGGCGGCGAACGGCGGGGCGACAATCGCTTTGCCAGCGGCGCGAATCCGCCCGACGATCTTGCCGCTGTCCTTGCTCAACCAGTGCAGGTAGCCCTCGAAATCGCCGACCACGACATGATCGCGGGTAGCGACCGGAGCGGACAGACGCCGTCCGGTCAGTTCCGCCTGCCGCCAAAGCGTCCCGCCGGTGCGGCGATCCAGCGCCAGCACCGCGTCGGCGTCATCGCTGATGTAAACCTGCCGTTCGTCCACGTCCAGCCCGGCGTAACTGGATACCTCGCGGTTCCACAACAGATTGCCGCCGCGCATGTCCAGCGCGGCGACATTGCCGCGATACGCCGCCAGATAGAGGTTCTCGCCGAAGATTTTCGGTTCGGCGTCAATATCAATCAGCCGCTCGATCTCGGTGCGGCCGCGCGGCGGGGCGATGGTTTTCTCGGTGATCGGCAAACCCTTGTCCAGGGACAACACCAGCAGCTTGCCGGTCTCCAGCCCGGCGATGACCAGATTGCGGGTCACCACCGGCGGCGCCACGCCGCGCAGACTGAGCGCCGGCATCGCCGGAGCGTAGACCCAGCGGCGTTCGCCAGTGCGGGCGTCGAGGCCGGTGAATTTGCCGTCGCCGGTGCGGATAACTACGATGCCGCTCGCAGCGCGCGGCGGCGCCAGCACCTCGCTGGAGACCTGCGCCCGCCAGGCTTCCTGGCCGTTGTCCTGGCGCAGGGCGACCACTTGCCCTTTATTCGTGCCGACCAGCACCAGCCCATTGTCACTGCCGCCCACGCCGCCGGTGATGGGCAACCCGGTCGCCGTTTCCCACAGGCGTTGTCCGCTGAGCGCATCCAGCGCCATGACCAGCCCATCGAAGCTGGCGGCATAGAGCCGGCCATCCGCCAGCGCCGGGGTCAGGCGAATAAACTGGTTTTTCGCGCCAGAGCCGACCTGAGTTTCCCAGAGTTGCCGGACGCCGACCGGTTGAGCGATGTCCTGAAGCTTGGCGGGCGGAATCGAGTTGTCCGAACCGCCAAACCAGCTACACCCCGTGCTGAAAACCACGAACAGAAGCAGGAACAGGCGGCGAATCATGTCATTGTCCTGGAGTGGCGGCGGGTGGAGGAGGCGCGGGCGCAGGTTCCGACGGCGTCGCCGCCGGAGGTTCAGCGGGCGCAGGCGTCGGTTCCGGCGTGGGTTCCAGCGGCGTCACCTGGGGTTCAGCCGGTGCAGCCGGCGGCGTGGCGGTGGCCGCCGGTTCGGCTGCACTGGCGGCTGGAGCCGGCGGGGCTTCCGGTTTGGCCGGTTCCGCCGGCGGCGGCGCAGGTGGGGCCGGGGGAGCGGCAGGCGCAGCCACTACGGTTTCGGGCGTCGCCGCCGCCAGATTATCAAGCTTGAGTTGCAGCAACCGGTCACCGCCGCTCGCCGCCAGCGCCGCCGCATAGGCCGTCCGGGCCTTGTCCAGGTTCTTGCCGGCCAGCGCCAAGTCACCCCTCAACTCCTCACGTTCAGCCTTCAGGTTGGTGGTGGCGATCCCATCCAGCAGCTTTTCGGCCTCGGCGGGTTGGCCAGCGGCCAGCTTCACCCGCGCCAGCCGCAATCGGGCGATGTCCTTGAATTCGTCGAGTCGGGCGTTGCTGATGACCCATTCCAGGTGCTGGCTGGCGGCGGTGTTGTCGCCGCTATCAACGGCCAGCTTGGCCAGCCGCAACACCGCCAGCGTGGCATAAGGCGATTTCGAGAAGTCGGCCGTCAAGGCCTGACCGCGTTGGCGGGCTTGATCGGCATCGGGTTTTTCCACCGCCTCGACGAAGGCGTCATAGGCGCGCGAGGCGGCTTCCGCCTGGGTGTTGCGATAGGAGCCCCAGTATTGCCAGCCGAAAATCGCGATCACGCCCAGCGCGATGCCGACGATGATGCTGGCGCCGTTTTCCTTCCACCATTTTTTGAGAT
>CALMNY010000215.1 GCA_937872125.1 uncultured Candidatus Competibacteraceae bacterium
AGCCGGATGAAGCCAGCCGTCGTCAAGCTCTGAAGCTGTTGCGCAACCTGCTGCGTCGCCAGGTTTTGAATCGCCGCTTCACTCGCCGGTTTGTCCTGCGCCTGGGCCTGGGCCATAAGCTGCTCCTTGGTCGTGCTGATCAACAAGGCTTCGACCAGCGCCTTGGACGCCGCGACATCGGCTGCACCCTTTTCCAGCGCACCCAGCAGGCTGGACGGATTAACCAGCAGATTGACCTCGCCAAAATCCTGAAAATTCAGCGTCAGCTTGCCCTGCCAGTCACCCTGAGCCAGTTTCGCCTGGGAGTCGAGCGTGAATTCCGGCTTGCCACGCAGCAGAGTTTTGAGCAGCTTCATCAATTCATCCAGCACCTGGGGATCCTCAGGCTGGGCGGCTACCTTCTGTTGCCACTGCTGTAATTGCATCACTGTGGGGCCATCCAGATTACGCAGCGCCAGTTTTAGACTGCCGGAACCGCTTTGCTGGTCCACAGTAACCTTGTCCGCCTTGACCACGACTTCGCCGGCGACTTGTTGCGCGCCTTGCGGGCTGAGCGCACCGGTGATCGTAAGGTTCGTGATGACAAACGGGGCGCCCGTCGTCTGATCCTGGGCGCTCAACTCACCGATCCGAACGCTGGAGTCGCCAAACAGCAGATCGAAAGCGCCCTTGCGCTGGTTCACGTTCATGCTCAGGTCATTAAGCTTGACCTGCCCTCCCCCGCCGGCATCGGGCTTGCCGACCAGATCGAGACTGGCGATGGTCAATTTACCTTGTACCGCCGCACCGCGCGGCGCGGCCGGGAAGTGGCCTTGCAAGCCCGAGAAATTGAGGTTTTGCACATCCTCGACATTGCTCAGGGTCAGCGGCGGCATGGTAATCTGCGTATCGCTGGCGCCGTCGAACCCGACTTGCGAGAGAGCGACTATGGGTTCCTGGTCGCCATACAGCTTCGCCAGCTCGCGGGTCCAGGCGCTGCTCTCCCGATCCAGGGTGGCGCGGATGACCGCCCCATTGACGCCCATCGGCACGCCGGCAACGCTCCGACCGGCGAGCGGCAACGGGCCATGGTAAATATCCTGCCGGATCGAGAAGGAAGGATCCACCTCCGACGTTTCGCTGCCTTCGGGCAATACAAACTGAATGCGGGTGATGGATTGCGAGGAGAACAAGCCACGCTCATAGCGCGTCGTGGTGAATTTGACATTCGGGTTTTTCGCGCCTTCCGCCAAGGCTTCCTGATACCAGCGCTCCGCCTGCACTCCCGACCAGTACGCCGCGCCGACGAAGCCCGCCGCTGCCAGCACCAGGATAACAACAATGACACCCACCAGCTTTTTCATGCCTGTGCCCCCGATAGTTCCGATGGTCCGCATTATTCCACAAACCGTCCACCAAAAAGCCCTGTTCAGGTGGGACGCGCTGAAAGCCCAAGCTGTATCAGGATCGAAGCGGATTCTGTCGTGCTTCTTATCCTCATGATTTACACTCACGCCCTCAATTATAGCGGCAAGAGCGCGGTCCGCTCGCTCGATGTCCTCTGATCAAACTCCGTGATGCGCCAATGAACCCCAGCCAAATTCACCAACTCTTCACCCGCCTGCAAGCCACTCGCCCCACGCCGACCACGGAATTGCGCTATCTCAGTCCGTTCGAGTTGCTGGTTGCCGTGATCCTCTCGGCACAAGCCACTGATAAGAAGGTCAACGAGGCTACTGTCCGTCTGTTCGCGGTCGCCAACACCCCGCAGGCCATCCTGGATCTGGGCGAAGAGGGCCTCAAGGGCTATATCAAGACCATCGGCCTGTACAACACCAAGGCCGCCAACATCCGCAAAACCTGCGTCCTGCTGCTGGAGCGGCATGGCGGCGAAGTGCCGCATAACCGGGAGGCGCTGGAAGCCTTGCCGGGGGTGGGCCGCAAGTCTGCCAACATCATCCTGAATACCGTCTTCGGCGAACCGACGATTGCGGTTGATACTCATATCTTCCGGGTCGCCAACCGCACCAGGCTGGCGCCGGGCAAAACTCCACGAGCAGTCGAGGAGGGGCTGCTGGCGGTGACGCCGGCGGAATTTCGCCAGGACGCGCACCACTGGCTGGTCCTGCACGGCCGCTATGTCTGCACCGCCCGCCAGCCGCGTTGCCCGGCTTGCCCGATCCGCGATTTCTGCGAATACCCGGACAAGAGCGAGGTAACCTGATGTTTGGCAACGACCGCGACCGCCTGCGCCGCTACTACTGCACGGTCTGGGACAAGGCCAATGCCGGCCAGCCGCTGGAACCGCTCGAGCGGATCATCGCCGAGGCAATCCGCGCCCATCCCGAATATCAATCCGTGCTGACCGACGCCGAAACCGCCCTGAGCCGCGAATACTCGCCGGAGCTGGGCCAGACCAATCCCTTCCTGCACCTGGGCATGCACATCGCTATTCACGAACAACTCGGGGCCAACCGCCCGGCGGGCATTCTCGATGTGTACCAGCGCCTGTGCCAGCGGGCGGGCGACGCCCACGTCGCCGAGCATCTGATGATGGAGTGTCTGGGTGAGACCCTGTGGGAGGCCCAGCGCGCCGGCCGGGAACCGGACGAGCGGGCCTATCTGGAACGGCTGCGGCGGCTGGCGTGCACGTGAGCGGGTTTGGCGGTTTTTCGCAACAACTTCCGCCGGCGGGGAGAGCGTGACCGACGGTGGTCGGCGGCCGGGCGGCTGGAACCCGCCCGGCTCGAACACGACTTCAGCCTTTCCCGGTCACCTTGTCCTTAATATTCGAGGCAACCGCGCTAACGCGATCGACCACACTGCCGACCGCACCAGCGACATCCGCTTTGATTTCAGCCGCTTTTTCCCGCACGGTGGCGCCAGCCTGTTCAATCTGACCTTCAGCCTCCAGTTCCTTGTCACCGGTCGCCTTGCCGACCGCTTCCTTGATTTTACCTTTCGCTTTGTCAATCGTCGTATTGCTCATCCGGTTTCTCCGTCAGTAAAAAGTACTCAGTCTACGGTGCACGCGCGCCAAAAAACAGCATTGGCACCGTAAAGATGCCACTTTTATTTTACTCCCCAAGCTGCCGAGGTTAGAAGCGGTATCGCTACTTGGTAATTCTGGCTGACAAAACCTCGATCAGGGCATGGTTACTGGGCGGGCGGCTTGGGATCCTCGGGCGGAGGCGATGCCTGGCCTTTGGCCAGTGCGTCCAGAAACCGGTTCTCTGCCTCCAGCCACAAATCAAATGCGGAACCGCACTGGCTCCCCGTCTCCTCCCAGAGATAATAAGCGGTCTTGCGAATCTGCTCCAGGTAATCGGCTGGCGAGAACGTCTCGAACACCCTGGCCATCGCTTCCTCCTGGCCGAGGCGGGCGCCAGCAACGCGCGTCGCCGATTCCGTCAACTGGCGCAAATGTTTTTCCGCGGCCAGCCAATAGTCCAGTGACCGCTCCTGTTGCTCGCTGCTGGCCGACCACATGCAGCGGGCCAGTTCCCGAACACGATAGAGATACAGCGCACGCAACGCTGAAGGCCAGGCCGCAGCGGTTTCGAGCATGGAAGCGGCGGCTGTGTTAGCTCGTCGGACCGAATCCGCCGTCAGTTCGACGATCATCCGCTCGGCCATTTCCCAGAAATCGAGCGCAGTTCGACCAAACTCGTGCCCAGCCGACTGCCAGAGGTGATAAGCGAGGTTGCGAATCTCGGGCTCCAGATCTTTGTTTTCCATAGGATGGAGGGTCCTGTCTTTGGTGGTAGTGCAACGGGAGGCGGTACGTCTTGCCGCAGCGCAGGCGCATGATGTCCGACCGATTACACCCATAACTGTAGCTGATAGCGCGGAAAGTAAAACGCCGGCTAGCGCCGGCGTTGGTATTAAGCGCAGCAGATCAGGTGCGCTGCGGGCGCAGCCGGCGATACAGATCGTAGGTCTGCTGGGCGATGCTGCGCCAACTGTAGTGGCGCTCAACCCGGTCGCGGCCCGCCTGGCCCATCCGCTCGCGTAGCGCAGGGTCAGCGGCGAGGCGGTTGATCGCATCGGCCAAGCCATGTTCAAACCGGCTGGGGGCCACCGGATCGTGTGGCGGCTCCAGCGACAGGTGCGGATCCACCAGGAAACCGGTTTCGCCATCCACCACCACCTCGCAGATGCCGCCGACCGCGCTGCCGACCACCGGCGTACCGCAGGCCATCGCTTCCAGATTGATGATGCCGAACGGTTCGTAAATCGAGGGACAACAGAAAATGGCGGCGTGCGAATACAAGGCGATGGTGGTTTGACGCGATACCATCTTGGGAATCCAGATGATGCCGGAGCGGTGGGTTTGCAGCTCCTGCACCATGTCTTCGATTTCGCGCTGCATCGCCAGGGTGTCGGCGTCGCCAGCGCACAGCACGACCTGCAAGCTGGGGTCGAGATGCGGGATGGCTTGCAGCAGGTAGTACAACCCCTTCTGCCGGGTGATCCGGCCGACGAACAGCACAAAGGGCCGGTTGGGATCAATGCCGAACTGGGCGATGGCGGCGGGATCGTCAATCGGACGATATTCATCGGTGTCGATGCCGTTGGGAATGACCACTACCCGGGTCGGCTCTACGTTGAATAGCCGCAGCACGTCGTCGCGGGTGCTGCGTGAAACGGCGATGATGGCGTCGGCGGTCTCCAGCGCGGTCTTTTCAATCCAGCGCGACAGGTCGTAGCCGGGTCCGAGCTGATCGCGCTTCCAGGGCCGCAGTGGCTCCAGCGAATGGACGGTGACCACCATCGGGATGTTGGAGAGAATCTTGGCCAGGATGCCGCTGAAATGAGCGTACCAGGTATGGCAATGGATGATCTCGGCGTTGCCTTCCAGATCGCTGATGCCCTGGCCGACGAAGGCCAGGCAAGTGCTCAGCGCCTTCAGCGGCGAGACGAAGGATTGCGGGCAGCCGGCAAAATGGGTGGTATCCATTTTGATACCGCGCACATGCAACTGGCCATCGTCAAGCGTCTGGTCATGGAAGCTGCGCACCTCAACCGGGGTCAGCTTGGCCAGTTCGCGCGACAGATATTCGACGTGGACTCCCGCGCCGCCAT
>CALMNY010000216.1 GCA_937872125.1 uncultured Candidatus Competibacteraceae bacterium
GGCGGCTTGCCGGAAATGTCGTAGACCACCCGGGAAATGCCGCGCACCTCGTTGATGATGCGCCGCGACACCCGATCCAGAAATTCATAAGGCAGATGCGCCCAATGGGCGGTCATGAAATCCACTGTCTCCACCGCGCGCAGGGCGATGACGTAATCGTAGCGGCGGCCATCACCCATGACGCCCACCGATTTGACCGGCAGGAACACCGCGAAGGCCTGGCTGGTCCGGTCATACAGATCAGCCCGGCGCAGTTCTTCGATGAAGATGTGGTCGGCCCGGCGTAGCAGATCGGCGTAGTCCTTGCGCACCTCGCCCAGAATCCGCACACCCAAGCCCGGACCGGGGAACGGGTGGCGATAGACCATTTCGGAGGGCAGGCCGAGTTCGACGCCCAGTCGGCGCACCTCGTCCTTGAACAATTCCCGCAGCGGCTCGACCAGCTTCAGCCGCATCGCCGCCGGCAAGCCGCCGACGTTGTGATGGGACTTGATGACGTGGGCTTTGCCGGTCTTCGCACCCGCCGATTCGATCACGTCGGGATAAATGGTGCCCTGCGCCAGCCACTTGGCATCCCGCAGTTGGGCCGCCTCTTCCTCGAAGATTTCGATGAACAGCCCGCCGATGATCTTGCGCTTCTGTTCGGGGTCGGTCACGCCGGCCAGCGCGGCCAGAAACCGCGCTTCAGCGTCCACCCGGATCACCCGCACGCCGAGATGCTGACCGAACGTGATCATGACCTGATCACCCTCGTGCAGGCGCAGCAGGCCAGTGTCCACGAACACGCAGGTGAGTTGGTCGCCGATGGCCCGGTGCAGCAGCGCCGCCACCACCGAGGAATCCACCCCGCCGGACAGGCCCAGCAGCACCTCGTCGTCGCCCACCTGGGAACGGACGGCGGCGATGCTGTCCTCGATGATGTTGCCGGTGGTCCACAGCGGCTCGCAGCCGCAGATGTCCAGCACGAAGCGGCGCAGGATCCGGTCGCCCTGACGGGTGTGGGTGACTTCGGGATGGAACTGCACCCCGTACCAGCGTTTTTCCTCGTTGGCCATGCCGGCGATGGAACAGGTCGCGGTGCTGGCGATGCGCACGAAGTCGGGCGGCAGCGCCGTCACCCGGTCGCCGTGGCTCATCCACACGTCCAGCAGGCCGTAACCCTCCGGGCTGGCGTGATCCTCGATGGCGCGCAACAGCTCGGAATGGGCGTGCGCGCGCACCTGGGCGTAACCGAATTCCTGATGATCCGACGCTTCCACCAGGCCGCCGAGCTGCATGGCCAGGGTCTGCATCCCATAGCAGATGCCGAGCAGCGGTACGTTCAGGTCAAACACGGCCTGCGGCGTTCGGGGACCGTCGGCTACCGTGGTGGATTCCGGGCTGCCGGACAGGATGATTCCGTGTGGATGAAACGCGCGGATTGCCGCCGGTTCAGCGTCGTAGGGATAGATTTCGCAATAGACCCCGATCTCGCGCACCCGGCGAGCGATCAACTGGGTGTACTGGGAACCGAAGTCGAGAATGAGAATGCGGTCGAGATGAATGTCGCGGGCGGTCATGATTGCACTCCCCTCCCCCTTGACGGGGAAGGGTCAGGGTGGGGGTGAAGGGTTGGAACTCAATCCACCCGATAATTCGGCGCTTCCTTGGTGATGGTCACGTCGTGGACGTGGCTTTCACGCATTCCGGCGCTGGTGACGCGAGTGAACGCCGGCTTGACCCGCATCTCGGCGATGTCCTGACAGCCGACGTAGCCCATGCTGGAGCGCAGCCCGCCCATCAACTGATTGATGATCGCCAGCACGCTGCCCTTGTACGGCACCCGGCCCTCGATGCCTTCCGGCACCAGCTTTTCCACCGCGCTGCCTTCCTGGAAATAGCGGTCGCTGGAGCCGTGCTGCTGGGTCATCGCGCCGATGGAACCCATGCCGCGATAAGACTTGTACGAGCGGCCCTGGTACAGTTCCACCTCACCAGGCGCCTCCTCGGTGCCGGCGAACAGGCTGCCGATCATCACTACATGGGCGCCGGCGGCAATCGCCTTGGCCAGATCGCCGGAGTAGCGCACGCCGCCATCGGCGATCACCGGCACGTCACTGTCGCGCAATGCCTCGGCCACGTTGGCGACGGCGCTGATCTGTGGCACACCGACCCCGGCGATGATGCGGGTCGTACAGATCGAACCCGGACCAATCCCCACCTTCACCGCGTCCGCGCCGGCCTCGACCAAATCACGGGCGGCGGCAGCGGTGGCAATGTTGCCGCCGATCACTTGTACCTCCGCAAACTGGTCCTTGACCCAGCGCACCCGCTCCAACACGTTGCGGGAATGGCCGTGAGCGGTGTCCACCACGATCACGTCCACCCCGGCGCTTACCAGCGCCGCCACCCGCTCTTCGGTGTCCCCGCCGGTGCCGACCGCGGCGCCGACCCGCAACCGACCGAGGTTGTCTTTACAGGCGATGGGAAAATCGCTGGATTTCTGGATGTCCTTGACCGTAATCATGCCGCGCAACTGAAAATGGTCGTTGATCACCAGCACCTTCTCAATGCGATGCCGGTGCAGCAGCGCCACGATTTCCTCGCGGCTGGCCCCTTCACGCACCGTCACCAACCGCTCCTTCGGCGTCATGATGGCGCTAACCGGGGCATTCATATTGTGCTCGAAGCGCAAATCGCGACTGGTGACGATCCCCACCAGATTTTCGCCATCCACCACCGGCACACCGGAAATATGATGAGCGCGGGTCAGAGCCAGCACCTCGCGGATGGTGGTGGTCGGCGCGGTAACGATGGGATCGCTGATGACGCCGCTTTCATATTTCTTGACTCGCCGCACTTCCTGCGCCTGTTTTTCCACCGGCATATTCTTATGGATAATGCCGATGCCGCCTTCCTGCGCCAGCGCAATCGCCAGCCGCGACTCGGTCACCGTATCCATCGCCGCCGACACCAGCGGGATATTGAGAGTAATAGTGCGGGTCAGTTGGGTCCTGAGGCTCACGTCCTTGGGCAGCACCGCGGAATAGGCGGGAAGGAGCAGGACATCGTCGAAGGTCAGGGCTTCTTGAACAATGCGCATGGCGGGGCCTCGGGACTTGGCAAAAAATTAAGCGGGTTAGTGTATGTCACGGCGCGCAACCGGTAAACGGAAAATCGGCTGGATTTACAACCATGGCGTGCGCCCATCCGTCTACAATCCCGTTCGTTCCGTAAGCCACGAGATCAATCTCACGATGACAGACCCGGCCATGGCGCGGCCATCCCGCGACATCTACACCGTTTCCCGCCTGAACCAGGACGTGCGCGCCCTGCTGGAAGGCGAATTTCCGGCGCTGTGGGTGGAAGGCGAAGTCTCCAATCTGTCGCGCCCATCCTCCGGCCATCTCTACTTCTCGCTCAAGGACGCCCAGGCGCAAATTCGCTGTGCGCTGTTCCAGAACCGCGCCTTCCTGTTCCGCGACTGTCCGCGCAACGGTCAACACGTGCTGGTGCGCGGCCGGGTCAGCCTGTACGAACCGCGCGGCGATTTTCAGATCATCGTCGAATACATCGAGGAAGCCGGCGCCGGAGCGCTGCGTCGAGCTTACGATGAACTGCGTCTGAAGCTGGAACGGGAAGGGCTGTTTGCGCCGGAACGCAAGCGGCCCCTGCCCCGCTTCCCGCACCGGATCGGCATCATCACCTCCCCTACCGGCGCGGCGATCCGCGACGTGCTGATCACCTTGCGCCGCCGCTGTCCCGGCGTGCCAGTCCTGCTCTATCCCGCGCCGGTACAGGGCGACGGCGCGGCGGAACGCATCGCCAGCATGATCCGGCTGGCAACCGAGCGCCGGGATTGCGA
>CALMNY010000217.1 GCA_937872125.1 uncultured Candidatus Competibacteraceae bacterium
ACAATGATTATAAAGCAATTTAATGAGTCTATATCCACGTCTGAAGCACTACCCCCGCAACGATTCAGGCGACAGATCGGTATAGATGCGGCCCGTGAACCGAATGTCTTTTCCATAATCATGTGGATTCCAATCAGCCGTCTCTTTGGAACCGCCAAGACGCCAAGAACGCCAACTCATTTATAGTATTAGAAAATTCGACCAGGTTACCGGTCGCTTAGGCGCTGCATTTTCACGACCGGCTATTTTTCGTTCTCTTTTTGCGCTTGGTCTTTGCTTGGTGTTCTTGGCATCTTGGCGGTTTATTCCGGCCTGGTTTACGTTTACCTGTTGACTAAAGCCGGCATAACGAGCCGGACGCCGCGCCGACTTTGGGCCATTTCTCAACCATGCTGCAACACGAGCTTGCCCAGTTGTTCAGCCGCCAACAGCCGCTGGTGGGCGGCCACCGCATCGTCGAGGGCGAAAACCTGATCCAGCGCCGGTTCGATGCGGTGGGTTTCGACAAAGCGCAGCATGGCCGCAAATTCAGCGGGCGAACCCATGGTGGAGCCGATGATGTACGCCTGCCGGAAGAACAATTTGGCCATCTCCAGGCCGGTTGGCGGATTACCCGCCGTGGCCCCATAGATCACCAGCCGCCCGCCGGGTCGCAACACCGAAAAACACCCGGCGAATGCAGGGCCGCCAGTGCCATCCACCACCACATCCACCCCGCCGGTGAGCTCGGCCAACCGCTTGGCCCAGTCGCTCTCGCGATAGTTGACTCCGCCCGCCGCACCCATGCGTTGGGCCTGTTCCAGTTTGGCGTCGCTGCCGCTGGTCACGAACACCCGCGCGCCCAGCGCCACGGCCCATTTCAGGGCAAACGTCGCTACGCCGCCGCCAATGCCGGTCACCAGCACCGTTTCCCCGGCCTGCGCCGCGCCCTGGGTCATCAGCGCCCGCCAGGACGTCAGCCCGGCCAGTGGTAGAGCGGCGGCCTGCTCCCAGTTCAGATGCGCCGGCTTGGGAAATACGTGGCCAGCCGGAACGCAAATATATTCAGCGAACGTGCCGGGGTCCGGCATCCCCAATATGTGAAAGATGGGACTGGGAAAGCGGGGGTTCTCGCCCCAGTCATAGGCGGGATAAATCACGACTTCCTGGCCCAGGCAATCCTGCGGGACTTCGGGGCCGACCCAGTCCACCACGCCCGCGCCGTCCGAACCCAGGATGGACGGCAGCCGGATCTTCGGATACTGGCCGAGGGTGATCCAGACATCGCGGCGATTGAGCGCCGAGGCGTGCAGGCGCACCCGGACCTGGCCCGGACCGGGTTCCGGGTCAGCGATTTGACTGATGCGCAATTGCTCGGGTCCGCCGATTTGCTCGAGGATAACGGCTTTCATGGGGCAAACTCCTTATTGGTGCAGGTGATTCAAGCAGGCAAGACGGGTTGATCGGCCATGCTGGCCGCCAGTTCGGCGAACAGGCGCAAGGTCTCCTCGGCTTCAGCCACGTTCAGGCGTTCGAGGGCGTAGCCGACGTGGACGATGACGTAATCGCCCACCGCCACCTCGTCCAGCAGGGCGGTGGAGATGGCCTTGCGGATGCCGCCCAATTCGACGATGGCGGTTTCATTGCCCGAAATTTCGACGACTTGCGCGGGGATGGCGAGACACATACGAGCACCTCATCACTCAGACAGAAACCTGCATCGCAACCCAAGCCTGTCCCAGGCTCAGGCCGCCATCGTTCGGCGGCGCCTGATGGGCCTCGTAAGCGCGCAGGCCGTTCTGCTCCAACAGACTTCGCACCTGAATGCTCAGCAGGCGATTGAGAAAACAACCGCCGCCCAGCGCGATGTCGGTCACCGCTTCCCGCCGCGCGGCTTGCGTGACCCAATCCGCCAGCGCCAGCGCCAGCGTGGCGTGAAACCGGGCCGCGCCAAGCCCCGGTTCGGCGGCATGATCCGCCAGCCAGGCCAGCAACGGCAACAGGTCGAGTTGGCCGTTCACCATTAAATGATAGCCGGCGGCGAGCGGTTCAGCGGGACCGTAAGCCGCTGCGAGCGCTTCCAGTTCCATCGCCGCCTGCCCCTCGTAATCGCTGATCCGGCGCAGGCCGAGCAAGGCGGCGGCAGCATCGAACAGTCGCCCGGCGCTGCTGGTCAGCGGACAGTGCGCCTGCTCTCCTTGGGCCAGCAGGCGGCGAACCGGCTCCGCCAGCGGACCGGGAAAGCGGCGCGGGATGTCCTCGCCCCGACCGAGCGCGTGCAACACGGCGGCAGCCATTCGCCACGGTTCGCGGGCGGCGCGGTCACCGCCGGGCAGGGGCAGCGGGCGCAGATGACCGAGGCGGCGATAACTCGCGCCGTCCACCCGCAGCAGTTCCCCGCCCCAGGAACCTCCATCATCCCCCAGTCCCACCCCGTCCAGCGCCAGCCCCAGCACCGGCTGCTTCAGGCCGTGCTCGGCGGCGATGGCGGCGATATGGGCGTGATGGTGTTGTACGGTCACGCCGGGCAGCCCCCGTTCGGCGGCAAAAGCGGCGGCAAAGCGGCTGCTGAAAAAATCCGGATGCTGGTCGCAGGCCACCCGTTCCGGGACAATGCGCAGGGTATCCAGCAACCGTTCGACCATTTCCTCCAGGGCACGACAGGCGGCGGGGTTGTCGAGATCGCCGATGTGCGGCGACAAATAAGCCTGGGCGTCGCGGGTCAGGCAAACGGTATTTTTCAGCCAGCCGCCGCAGGCCAGCACCGAGGGACCGGCGGCGGGTAGGGCGATGCGGCGCGGGACGTAGCCCCGGGCACGGCGCACGAACGTCGTCCCGGTGGGACGGACCAGTAACACGCTGTCATCGCAGCGGGCGACAATGGCCCGGTCGTGGGTGAGAAAGCCGTCGGCGATGCCGGCCAGTCGGGCAAACGCTTCCTCGTCGGCGATGACCAGCGGTTCGCCGCCGGGGTTGGCGCTGGTCATCACCAGCAGCAGCGGCCAGGGTTGCGCCAGCCAGTCGCCACCATCGGGCCGGCCAGCCGCCTGGTGAAACAGCAGATAATGCAGCGGTGTGTAGGGCAGCATCATGCCGAGCCGGTCCATGCCGGGCGCGATGCCGGGCAGTTGGGCATCTACGCCCGGCTGCTGGCGCAGCAATACGATGGGACGCTCCGGCGCTTCCAGCAACCGCCGTTCGTCTTCGCTGCACTCGACCCACGGAGTGAGCGAAGCCAGATTGGCGGCCATGACCGCGAACGGCTTGACCTCGCGCTGCTTGCGCTGGCGCAGCCGGGCGACCGCAGCGGCATTGCGGGCGTCGCAGGCCAGATGGAACCCTCCCAGGCCCTTGAGCGCCACAATCGCGCCGTTCCGCAACTGCTCCAGCGTGGCGGCGATGGCATCGGCGACAGCAAGCGGACTGCCCCCGGCATCGCGCAGGCTCAGGCGCGGCCCGCACGCCGGACAGGCCACCGGCTGGGCGTGAAAGCGGCGGTCGGCGGGATCGTGATATTCCCGCGCGCAGGCCGGACAGAGCGGAAAGCCGGCCATGCTGGTGTTGGGCCGGTCGTAGGGAATGGCGCGGGTGATGGTGTAGCGCGGGCCACAGTGGGTGCAGTTGATGAAGGGATAGCGGTAACGGCGGTCGGCGGGATCGAACAGCTCGGCCAGGCAGGCGGTGCAAACGGTGGCGTCGGGCGTGATTTCCGCCCGAACCGGACCGGCGTGGCTGGCGTGGATGACGAAACCTTCCCCCCCGGCGCACGCCGGTAAGGCCGTAGTCCGCAACTCATCAATCCGGGCCAGCGGCGGCGGCTGGCGCAGCGCGACCAGAAACCGCTCCAGCACGGTCGCCGGACCCTGCGCCTCGATAGCGACCCCGGCGGCATCGTTGCGCACCCAGCCGCCCAGCTTCAGTTCATGAGCCAGCCGGTAGACGAAGGGCCGGAAACCGACGCCCTGAACCTGGCCGCAAATCTGGATCGCCAGCCGGATCGAATCCACCATGGCAACGCCGGTCAGTGGCTCATGCGTTCAGGCGGGAACGCGCTTCAGTCAACCGCGCCTCCAGCTTTTCGACCTGACGCCGCAACACCGCACGCCGCTCGGCTCGCAGCCAGTCCAGCCAGGCGGTCAACCCTTCGCCGGTGCGGGCCGACAGTTGCAAGACGACGAGGTCGGGATTGATGCGCCGGGCGTATTCGAGACATTGCGCGACATCGAAATCCAGATGGGGCAGCAAGTCGGTCTTGTTGAGCAGCATCAGATCGGCGGCGGCGAACATGTTCGGATATTTGAGCGGCTTGTCCTCGCCCTCGGTCACCGACAGCACGACGACCTTGTGCGCCTCGCCCAGATCGAAACCGGCCGGGCAGACCAGATTGCCGACGTTCTCGATGAACAGCACTCCACCTTCGGATAGCGCCAGAGCTTCGAGGGCGTGACCGACCATGTGGGCGTCGAGATGACAGCCCTTGCCGGTGTTGACCTGCACCGCTGGCACGCCGGTGGCGCGAAGCCGGTCGGCGTCGCGACTGGTCTGCTGGTCGCCCTCGATCACCG
>CALMNY010000218.1 GCA_937872125.1 uncultured Candidatus Competibacteraceae bacterium
TCCTTCATCGCCTGCACCTGCTGAATGATGGTGTGGGTGCCGCGCTCCAGCACCCGGCCCTGTTCCTCATCCAGTTGCTTGAGGTATTTATGGCGAATACGCTCGGCCGCCAACTGAATCGGGGTCAGCGGATTCTTGATCTCGTGGGCCAGCCGGCGGGCGACTTCGGCCCAGGCGGCGTCGCGCTCAGCCCGCACCAGATGGGTCATGTCGTCGAACACGATGACGTGGCCGCCCCGCAAACCGACGGCATTCGGCAGCAAACTGCCGCGACAGACCAGAATCCGCCGCCCGGCGGCGCCAAACCAGGCGATTTCCTCGCGCCAGTCGCCAACAGCGTTCAGATGCGGGCCAATCGCGGCGATCAAATCCTGCAACACGGGTTGCTCGATAATGATGCGCTGATGATCCACGCCGACAAAGGGGGTTAAATCCACCCCCAGAATCTGGCTGGCAGCCGCGTTGCAGGTTTGCAGTCGCCCCGCCTGATCCAGCGTCAGCACCCCGGACGACAGCCGCGCCAGCACCGTTTCCAGATAGGCGCGCTGGCCCTCGACCAGTTCCTGGCTGCGCTGCGCGGTGTCGCGCGCCTGCGCCAGACTGCGGGTCATCTGATTGAAGGACCGCGCCAGAAAGCCCAGTTCGTCGCTGCCGACGCCGGGCAACTGCTTGTCAAACTGGCCCGCCGCCACCGCCTCGGTGCCCTCGGCCAGTTCCCGCAGCGGCCGCACCAGTTGACGGGCGGTATGAAACGCCGCCCAGAACGCCGCCAGCACCGCCAGCAACAGGGCCAGCGACAGGGTCAGGGTAAAGCTGGCCTTGAGCGGCGCGCGCAGAAAAATCAGTTCCTTGTAGCTGTCGAAGGCGGCCTGCACCGCATCGGCCAGCAGGCTCAACCGGTCCGTCACCGGAAACAATGCTTGCAGCAGCCGCTCCTCACCGCCTGTCGTGGTTGCCCGCACCACCGCCCGGATGTGAAAACCGGCCTCGCGGATCGGTTCCAGACCGACATAATTACGACCCTGTCGAACTTGCAGCACCACAGCGTCCGGCGGCGGGTCCGGCACGATCAGCGCCGGGTCAGCGGTGGCGGTGGCGATGATGCGCCCCCCCGGACCGAACAGGGTCAATTCGGAAGCCTCGCCGAGATCGAGCCATTCATCCAGCCGCCGGGCCGCTTGTTCATCATCGCTGTCGGCCACGGCTTCGGCGACCCGCCCGGTCTGCTTGAGCACCTCGCGCATCCGCAGATCCAGGGCGGTGCGGCTGAGTTCCAGCGCATCCCCCAGGCCCCGGTCCACCTGGACGTTGAACCAGCTATCAATGCCCCGTTGCAGGAAATGCAGCGAAAAACCATAGACGACCGCTACCGGGGTGATGGCCAGCACGGCGAAGATGCCGGCCAGCCGCAAGGTCAGCCGCGCGCCGGGTATGTTCCGGCGGTACAGGCGAATCAGGCTGATCAGGTTATACAGGATCAGGACCGCCAGCGCGCCCAGGCCAATGGCGCTAACCAGCAGCAGCCAGGAGTATATCTGCCCGAATTGCGCCGAATCGGTGGTGGCGCGACCCAGCAGCACCAGCAGGATCAGCAACAACCCCAGCAGCGCCAGCACTGGCCAGCGGCCCTGGCCCCGGGCCAGACGATGAATCAGAGCGGCCATGTGCGCCATTCGCTGGCCAGCCGCCAGTCGTCCGAGAGATAGGCGAGCAGGCGCAGCGGCGCCGGCAAGGCTTCAAGGTCCAGTCGGACTCGCAAGGCGCCTTCGTAGCGTTCCTGCTCGGTCAACAGGCTGCGGTCGAGCAAAGGAAAGTCCTGAATGCGGCCCATGAACCCCAGCGCGGCCGTCTGGCTCGGAAAGGCGCGGCGCTCGCCGCTGTTGAGATTATTCACCAGATATTGCCGACTCAGCGCGTGATACTCCAGTTGGAATCGCTGGGTCAGGGCGTAAACGGTTTCGTCCCACAGCCAGGACCGTCGCCGGCGCACTTCCATCTCAACGTTGATGGTGAGCGGCACGCCATTTTGCAGCGCCTCCAGCGCCGCCGTGCTGAATCGGTACTCGATCTGGGCGTTCAGCCGATACACGCCCGCTTCGAGCCGGGTCGTGGCGCTGATCACCTCGAAGCCGGCGGCATGAGCGCCGATAGTCCACAGCAGGCCGAGCAACAACGCCAGCAACCGGGCGATGCGCGCTGGGCTGGCCGTCATCCGCGCGCCGGCGAGCATGGCGTTCCCTCCGCAGCCGCCGGTTTGACCAGCACAGCGTAATAAAATCCGTCCATGCCCCCTTCGCCGGGCAGAATCTGGCGGCCCAGCGCCAGGGCGCGGCCCCAGTCCGCCCGGATTGGCTGCGCCTGAGCCTCCGGCTGGGCCGCGAGAAAAGCCGCCACCACCTGGTCGTTTTCCCGCCGCAGCACCGAACAGGTGGCGTACAGCAGCCGACCGCCCGGCCGCAGCAACGGCCACAACGCAAGCAACATCGCCTGCTGTCGGTCGGCCAGGGCGGCGATGTCGGTTTCGCGCCGTAACAGCTTGATGTCGGGATGGCGGCGGATCACGCCGGTGGCTGAACACGGCGCATCCAGCAGAATCCGGTCGTAGGGAACGCCATCCCACCAGTCCGCTGGCTGGCTGGCGTCGCCCCTGACCAGTCGGGCAGCGAGGCGCAACCGGTTCAAATTGTCCCGCACTCGCTCCAGTCGGTCGCCATCCTGATCCAGTGCGGTCAGGTCCAAATCCGGGATGCATTCCAGCAGATGCGCGGTTTTGCCGCCGGGCGCAGCGCAGGCGTCCAGCACCCGCATCCCCGGTTCGACCGCGAGGAGCGGCGCGGCCAGTTGTGCGGCGGCGTCCTGCACCGAAACCTGGCCTTCGGCGAATCCCGGTAACGCCGCCGGCTCGACCGGTTCGGCCAGGGTCAGCGCCGCTGACGCCACCGCCACCGGTTCGGCGTGCTTACCCACCGCCGCCAGCCGCGCCTGATAGGCGTCACGGCGGTCCTGGAGTACGTTAACTCGCAGAGTAAAGGGGGGGCGGGCGTTGTTGGCGGCGACGATAGCCGGCCAGTCGTCCGGCCAGTCTTCTTGCAGGCTTTCCAGCAGCCAGCGCGGATGCGCGGTCCGGGCCGCCGTGTCCGCTTCCACGCGCGCCAGCAGTTCCGCACGCCGGCGCGGAAAGGACCGGAGTACGGCATTGGTCAGACTGGCCGCCCAGGGTTTGCGGACCTGGCGGGCAGCGGCGACGGTTTCAGCGACGGCGGCATGATCGGGGATGCGTAAATGATGGAGTTGATAAAGCCCGACCAGCAAGAGCGCCCGCACCATCGGTTCGCGCGGATCGAGCGGCCGGTTCAGCAGCCCGTCCAGCAGCACCTGCAATTCCGGCTGCCAGCGGCAAACGCCGTAGCACAATTCACGCAGCAGTCCACGGTCGCGGGGCGCGACGCGCGCCAGCGCCGGCGGCAAGACCACCGCCAGCGACCGGCCCTCGCCCAGAACCTGACCCAGCGCCTGGGCGGCAATGGCGCGGACGTTCATGCCGCGCCCAGACGCCGGCCCAGCAACCGGTGAGCGTTGAGAAACGCCGCAACTGGCAGCGGCCGCCCGCCAGGCAATTGCACCTCGGTCAGCCGCAATACGCCGGAACCGGTAGCGACCACGATGCCATCGCTCGCCTCGCGCAACACGGTCCCTGGCAATCCCGTCGTCGGTTCCGGATCGGCCTGCGCCCGCCAGATGCGCAGCGTGTGCTCGCCCAGATGGGTGCGCGCCACCGGATAGGGATTAAAGGTCAACACCCGGCGCTCCAGTTCCAGCGCCGGCCGGCTCCAGTCCAGTTCAAGATCGCTCTTGTCGAGTTTGGGGGCGTAGGTGGCGAGCGCTTCGTCCTGCGGCTCCGGGGTCAGACGGCCAGCCAGCGCCTCCGGCACGGTCGCCAGCAAGGTTTCGGCGCCCAACTTCGCCAGCCGCTCATACAGTTCCCCGCCGGTGATCCCACGTGGAATCGGGTGCGCCGCCCGCGCCAGCACTGGCCCGGTATCCAGCCCAGGATCCATTTGCATGATACTGATGCCGGTTTCGGCGTCGCCGGCCAGCAGCGCCCAGTGAATCGGCGCCGCACCGCGCCAGCGCGGCAACAGCGACGCATGGACGTTGACGCAACCCAGGCGCGGGATGGCCAGCACCGCCGGCGGCAGAATCAGACCGTAGGCTGCGACGATCAGCAAATCCGGCTGCAGGGCGGCCAGTTCCGCCTGCACGGCGGCGTCGCGCAGAGTGACGGGCTGATACACCGGGATGCCTGCCGCCGCCGCACACACTTTGAGCGGGCTGGCGCGCACCTGGCGACCACGGCCAGCGGGCCGATCCGGCTGGGTGTAAATGGCGGCGACTGAATAACCGGCGTCCAGCAGGGCTTGCAGGCTGGGCACGGCAAAATCGGGGGTGCCGGCGAAAATCAGCCGTGGTGGGATGGTGGTCATGCGGTATCGTGGGGGGTGGGAGCGCCACCCCGCCGGGGGCGAGCGGGGATGATGGGCGCAACAGTGAAACGGATTTCGGAGTTGGGCGCAGCCATGGTCAGGAAGCGCGCGCTTCGAGGCGGGCCTGTTTCTCCAATTTCTTGCGAATGCGGTCGCGCTTGAGCACCGACAGATAGTCTACAAACAGCTTGCCGTCCAGATGATCCATTTCATGCTGGATGCACACCGCCAGCAGACCGCTGGCGTCCAACTCGAAGGGTTCACCATCGCGATCCAGCGCGCTGACCCGCACCCGCTCGGCGCGGTGGACGGTCTCGTAGAACCCCGGCACTGACAGACATCCTTCCTCGGATTCGTTCTCGCCCTCCCGCTCCAGCAGGGTCGGGTTGATGAACACCAGCGGCTGGTTTTTCTGTTCGGATACGTCCATCACCACGAGGCGTTTCTGGACGTTAACCTGGGTCGCGGCCAGACCGATACCCGGCGCGGCGTACATGGTTTCCAGCATGTCGTCCACCAGGGTGCGGATACGGTCGTCAACGGTTTCTACCGGCAACGCCGGTTTGCGCAGCCGGGGATCGGGATAGTGCAAGATGTTCAAGCGCGCCATGGCAGCTCCGTGAATAGCCCTTTCACTTCGGGCAACGATGGTTTGGATGAAATCATACGAGAAACTCCCGTACTGGGGCTATACTTTGCGCGATGGGGGTGACCGTCACACTCCCGCCCATGTCTCCGGAGGATGAGCAAGGATTATGAATACCACGCATTCCTCAAGGCGCCTCGGAATCGCCCTGTCGCTGGCGACGGCGGTTCTGCTCGGGGCGTGCGCCCAAACCCCCCCCCAGCCCGAATCCACCAGCCCGACACCGGGCGAGCCGCCGCCCACCCCGGGGGCCAAGGCACTCGGCGCGAAACCTGGCGCAGTCGCCGAGACCGCGCCGGTTGCGTTACGTCCCGACCATCCCCAAACCTACACCGTAGTTCCTGGCGACACCCTGTGGAGCATCGCCGGGCGGTTCCTCCAAAAACCCTGGCAGTGGCGGCAAATCTGGCGGCAGAACCCGCAAATCCGCAACCCCAACCGCATTTATCCCGGCGACGTACTCAAATTCAGCTACGACCCCAGCGGCAAGCCCCAGTTGGAGGTCGGCGAACGCGCGGAGGTTCCGCTGCTCAAGCTGTCGCCGGAGGTCCGGGTCGAAACGCTCACTCAACCGATCCCGCCGGTGCCCCGCGACGCCGTCGAGTCGTTCCTGACCCGTGGCCTGGTGTTGAGCGAAGGCCAGTGGAAGGGAGCGCCCTACATCGTGGCCGATGATGATGAACAGGTGGTTTATGCCGACCGCGACCGGGTTTACGCCCGTGGCGCCATTTTCGACCAGCCGCGCTACCAGGAGTTCCGTCCGGGCGAGGCGCTGCGCGAACCGGGTTCCGGTCGCTACCTCGGCACCGGCGGCGTCTACATGGGGGAGGCGCTCCTCGATAAGGACGATGACCCGGCTACTTTGACGTTGACCCGCACGGTTGCGCCGGTTCGCCCCGGCGACCGGCTGTTCGAGATCGAACCGGAAAATGAACTTTACAACTTCGATCCCCATCCGGTTCCCCCCGACACCGAAGGCGTTATCCTGGCCAAGCTGGACACCGACGTCACCCAGATCACCCAGTACAGCAGCGTCATCATCAACCTGGGCGCGCAGGAAGGCCTGGAACCCGGCCATGTCCTCGCCATTTACGGTCAGGATCGCACAGTCGAAGACCCCGTCTCCGGCGGAACCGTGCGGGTGCCCGGCGAGCGCGCGGGTCTGTTGATGGTCTACAAGGTTCACGACCTGGTCAGTTACGGACTGGTGATGCAGGCCGAACGGTTCATCCGCTTGCAAGACCGGGTGACCACGCCCTGAACCGGGAGGACTTGCCCCCGGTCGCTGAACCGGCCTGGCTGCTGGCGCTGCTGCGAGCGCCAGGCATCGGGCCGGCGCGGTTTGCCCGGCTGGTGGAGCATTTCGGGTCGGCGGCGGCCGCCTTCGCCGCCGACCGGGTCGAGTTGCAGGCGCTGGAATTACCGGAGGCGGCCCTGGATTATTTGCGCCGCCCCGACTGGCGCCGGGTCGAAGAAGATTTGGCCTGGCTGGAACGGCCAGGCAACCATCTGTTGGGTTTGGACGATCCCGGCTACCCCCCGCTGCTGCGGCAAATCCCCTACCCGCCCCCGCTGTTATTCGTTCACGGCGATCCGGATTGCCTGCGCTTGCCGCAACTGGCCATCGTCGGCACCCGCAATCCCACGCCGCTGGGCCGCGAAACCGCCCAGCGTTTCGCCGCCCATCTGGCCGAATGCGGGTTGCTGATCACCAGCGGACTGGCGCTGGGCATTGACGCCGCCGCGCATCAGGGCGCGCTGACCAGTGGCCGGACCATCGCGGTGATGGGCACCAGTCTGGATCGAGTCTATCCCGCCCAGCATCGGGATCTGGCCCACGCCATCGCGGAACGCGGCGCGCTGGTCTCGGAATTCGCCATCGGCACCTTGCCAGCGGCGGGCAACTTCCCCCAGCGCAACCGGTTAATCAGCGGGCTGGCGCTGGGCGTACTGGTCGTCGAGGCCGCCGCCCAGAGCGGCTCGCTGATCACCGCCCGCCTGGCCAACGAACAGGGCCGCGAAGTATTCGCCATTCCCGGTTCGATCCACAACCCGCTGGCCAAGGGCTGCCACGCCCTGATCCGCCAGGGGGCGAAACTGGTGGAAACGGCGGCGGATATCCTGGAGGAACTGGGCGCGCTGGCGGCGGCGACCCGCGACCTGGCGCCCAGCCCCGCTGCCCCCTCGCCCTCTACTCCACTGGATGAGGAGTATCGGCGCCTGCTGGCCGCCATGGGCGACGAACCGGTAGGGATTGATCTGCTGGCAGACCGGTGTGGATTGACGGCGGAAGCGCTTTCCTCCATGCTGCTGATCCTGGAACTCGAAGGTTACGTGGCGGCCATTCCTGGTGGCCTGTATGGCCGGCTGAAACTCTAAACTCTCAACCGCCGCCGTCCTAACCGGCAGCGGTTTTGCGCGTGTGGGCCGACCCCGCCGCGCCAGCGCCCTCGCCTGTCGGCGGGGGCTTTGTCCTTTCAAGACGAGCCCCGGAATGAAAGAAAACGTGCTGGACGTGCTGATGTATCTGTTTCAGAACTACATGGACGATGAGGCGGATCCCGACCCGGACCGTGAATCCATCCAGAGCGAACTGCTGGCCGCCGGCTTTCCTCCGTGGGAAATTCACCAGGCGTTCGAGTGGCTGGACAGCCTGGTGGATCGCCAGGCGACTCCGCTGGTCGTCGCCCCCGGCTCCTGCCGCATCTACATCGGTCCGGAGCTGGACAGGCTGGATGTGGAGTGCCGGGGTTTTCTGTTATTTCTCGAACAGAGCGGCGTCCTCGACTCGGAAACCCGCGAACTGGTTGTTGACCGGGTTATGGCGCTGGAATCCGACGATATCGGCCTGCACCAGTTGAAATGGATCATCCTGATGGTGCTGTTCAATCAGCCCGGCCGGGAAGAAGCCTGCGCCTGGCTGGAAGACCTGGTATTCGCCGACGTTCCCGGCTACCTTCACTAATCACGCCGCAGCGCGTTCTCGGTCCTTCCCGAACCCGCGCCGCGCTGGCAAATCCCGGCGGGCGATGCATCCCCGATCCCCCCGTTTCGTCAGCGCCATTTTGACCCCAGCCATTCGCACCACAGTCATGAGCAAAAATCTGGTCATCGTGGAATCGCCGGCCAAGGCGAAGACGATCAAAAAATATCTGGGCAAGGATTTTGAGGTGTTGGCCTCCTACGGCCATGTGCGCGACCTGATCCCCAAGGAAGGCGCGGTGGATCCCGACCACGATTTCACCATGAAATACCAGATCATCGAGAAGAACGAGCGGCATGTCGAAGCCATCGCCAAGGCGGTCGCCAAGGCGGAGGTGCTGTATCTGGCGACGGACCCGGATCGCGAAGGCGAGGCGATTTCCTGGCATCTGTACGAAATCCTGCGTCAGCGCGAACTGCTGAAGAGCAAACCGGTGCAACGGGTGGTGTTCCACGAAGTCACCCAGCGGGCGATCCAGGACGCCGTCGCCCATCCCCGGACGTTGTCGCTGGACCTGGTCAATGCCCAGCAGGCTCGGCGGGCGCTGGATTATCTGGTCGGCTTCAACCTGTCGCCGCTGCTGTGGAAGAA